>JBLHPP010000022.1:0-16349 GCA_047624385.1 Crocinitomicaceae bacterium | reverse complement strand
AAACAAAGGCGCGATGACTGGTTTCGCCCTCCTCGCCTTCCTCGGCCATTGTGAAACACCCATTTCTCCTGAATTTGGTGAAACAGTAGAAAAGGCAATCGTTTACCTCGTGAATCTCGGTATGGGAAATGACGGTAGACTAGCAACTGCAGCGGCTGGCTCACACCACTGGGTCTACGAACATGGTATTGCCACCTACGCCCTCGCAGAGGCCTACACTTTCTGCGACAGCCTCGGATTCAAGATCCCTAACCTCGCAGAGGTCACTAAGACCGCTGGCGACATGATCATCCAGGGACAAACCGACGCCGGTGGCTGGCTCTATTCATACAAATCCGGCGGTGGTGGTGACAACTCCGTAGGGTTCTGGCAAATTCAGGCTCTCAAAGCCTGCAAAAATAGCAAACTATGGGAAGATGGGGACTTGAAAACAGTCTCCCGTAAGGCTCTCGAATGGCTTACTGTAGCACAAGGCGAAAATGGTGCCATCGGCTACCGTGGCAGTCCTTCGAAAAATCCTGGACTCACTGGAGGCGGCGTACTCGCCTTCCAGATGTGGGACAAATCGAGATCCAAAGAAGCACGCAAAGGAGTCAAATACATCCGCAAAAATACCGACTTCAAGTGGGGTGAAAAAAGCTCCGACCTCTACTACCACTACTACAATGCCCAAGCCATGATCAATGCTGGTGGCGATGACTGGAAGTTCTATAATGATCTATTCCGCGACGAACTACTTAAACAGCAGAAAGAAGACGGCACATGGAAAGGCTCTGGACACAGCGGAAACCTCCACATGAGCACCTGCCTCGCAACCTTTATGCTCGAAGTTTATTACCGCTTCCTTCCTAGCTCAGCCAAATAAACTCGAAGCTCATTTATTTTCCAAGCCAACTCGTCAACGAGTTGGCTTTTTCTTTGCCTTGAAGCAGCCAACCAATGACTTTCATCTCCCTAGTGGATGTTTCAATAATACATATTCGTTCTGATTAGAGCTAAGAAGCGCGGCTGCTGCGGAGTTATACCATTGAGCTAACGCTCTCTGCCCTAAATACAGAACAAAACTATGAGTATACACGCACAATTAAGCCATAAGGCACAAGCTGCCTTAGCCACGCAAAAAAGAACCTCAACCATTTCTGCATTGATCATTTCTATCTTGTCCTTTGGTCTGGTCATCTTAGTGTTGATGGTCATAGCGCTCAACGTGGATCTCGAGAAGTCACCAGAGATTATAGGTTTTTTACCTAAGACTGCTCTGGTTAAAAAAATCGAGCGTCCAGAGATTAAAAACGAGGTTCAACGCACACCCACCCCACCAGCGTCCTTCTCTATGGCTAAGGTGATTGCACCCTTCTCTGCCTCCCCAACAGCAATTCCTGTACCCAACACGGAAATCTCCCAAGTAGCACTCGAATTTGGGAATGGTGACGAGTTTGGCTACGGAAGCGGAGATACTGATGGGAATGGTCTAACTGGTGATGATGGATTTAAAAAACTTCCACCCATAATGAAAGGTCGTTGCTCTAAAAAAGATCGGCTGAATCGTCTTCTAGCCAACGGTGGTAACGAACAATGTGAGGAAGCGGTCATGAAGTCGCTCCGCTGGCTACAGGAAACCCAAAACACCGATGGCAGCTGGACCACCAAAAACAAAGGCGCTATGACCGGGTTCGCCCTGCTC
This sequence comes from Crocinitomicaceae bacterium, assembly GCA_047624385.1. Classification (GTDB taxonomy): domain Bacteria; phylum Verrucomicrobiota; class Verrucomicrobiia; order Verrucomicrobiales; family Akkermansiaceae; genus Rubritalea. The sequence continues at coordinate 14,665 of JBLHPP010000022.1, read as the reverse complement.
GCCTTTCTCGGTCATTGTGAAACACCAATCTCAGCTGAATTTGGGGAGACCGTGGAAAAAGCGATCGTCTACCTCGTGGATCTCGGCATGAAAAATGAAGGGAGACTGGCAACTGCCGCTGTTGGCTCGCACCACTGGGTCTACGAACATGGTATTGCCACATACGCCCTAGCAGAAGCCTACACCTTCTGCGATAGCCTAGGATTCAAGATGCCCAACCTAGCTGAAGTCACTCAGACTGCTGGCGATATGATCATAGCAGGCCAAACCGACAGCGGCGGCTGGCTCTATGGGTACAAATCCGGCGGCGGTGGTGGTGACAACTCCGTAGGGTTCTGGCAAATTCAGGCACTCAAGGCCTGCAAAAACACCAAGCTATGGGAAGACAAGGACTTTAAAACTGTCTCAGATAAGGCACTCGAATGGCTTACTCTAGTACAAGGGGAAAATGGTGCCATTGGCTACCGCAGCAGTCCTTCGAAAAGTCCAGGGCTTACTGGCGGTGGCGTACTCGCTTTTCAAATGTGGGGTAAATCTAATGCAAAAGAGGTTGCCAAGGGTGTCAAATACATCCGTGAAAACACTGACTTAAAGTGGGGTGAACCAAGCTCCGACCTCTACTACCACTACTACAACGCCCAAGCCATGATCAACAGTGGTGGAGATGATTGGAAGTTCTACAATGATCTGTTCCGCGACGAATTGCTCACAAACCAAAATGAGGACGGCTCTTGGATAAACAGTAATAAACACAGCGGCAAAGTTCACATGAGCACCTGCCTCGCAACCTTCATGCTCGAAGTTTACTACCGCTTCCTTCCTAGCTCAACCACCGACTAGACTGGAAGCTCACTTCATTTTCACCAAGCCAACTCGTCAACGAGTTGGCTTTTTTCATTACCGATGGGTAATACGACAGATTCAGCCGTTTGCAGAAAATAGAGTCCTGGATAACTACGCTAACTCGAGCGCTTGCTGGAATGCTGAGAGAATCACTTGCTGTGGTTCTTGTCCGATAGAAACTCGGATCAAGTGTGCTGGAACACCACATCCTGCCGCCCAATCAAGCTCGTCATAATGCGCGAGCAATGTGTAAGGACAAGCGAGGCTGAAATCATTGCCCAAGCTAGGACCTTTAGAGATTTGTAGAGCATCGAAGACTTTAGCAGACTTCTTCTCATTTTTTAGTGTGAAGGAGAGCAAACCACCGTAACCAGCGCCCTCACGCATCACTTGCGTGTAGAACTCTGGAGTACTCAAGGATGGGTACCAGATCTTGTCTACTGCTGGGTGCGATTGAAGTAATCCGACCAAAGCAAGCGCACTGGCATTGACTGGCGCCATTCTCTCAGAAAACCCCTTTGAGTTCTCATCAAGCACAGCAGCATCTGCGGCATAGAGTCGGCTACCATCTTCACAGTCGTCAGTAAAAAATCCCGCTAGATCACCGTAGAATGGTGACGACTTCACCAACTGCACGCAGCCAGCGAGAACATCCCCTTTACCTGAGATCCATTTACTTAAAGATGTTGTTACGACATCGGCATAGCGTGCCACGTCCACGTTATGGACACTACAAATCGTGTCGTCCACGACCAATGGCACACCACCATCACGGCAGGCTTGATGGACTCTTTTAAGATCTACTGATCGCAAAAGTGGGTTACTAGGCACCTCACAAAAGACGGCGGCAAATTCCCCTTGGCTAATCCTCTTCAATGCTTCATCGAAGGACTCACCTATACTGTCATTGAGCATCACAACTCCAGCTCCAAAATGATTCTGGATTTTGAGAACATCGACGTAGGGGAAATCTAATTGCAAAGTCTTCTTACCAGCAAACATACTAGTCAACGCGCGGTGCACGGCATAGACTCCTGACATTCCACTTTCGTAGAGAAAAATATCTTCAACTGAATAGTTACCAAAGCCAGCAATCCTGGCACGCAACTCGGAGGTGTCGTACTTCCAAACTCCATCACCATCTAGGACGTCTAGAGCCTGCCGACTACTTACAATCTCACCAGTGTAGCGCCAATACTCCATCGCAACTACGGCGGCTGCCTCAGGTACAATCAATGCCTGTAGTCCGTCATAACTCACGATACGAGCAGCAGCTCCAGTGCGTTTTTCAACAAAGCGTAAAGCGCGCTGAGCTGCAGCACGGTGAGGAAAAACAACGACCCGCTCAGACTCAACTGCGAGTTGATCAGCAGCAGTGCTAAAAAGACGTTCAACTAAAGGGTGCTTGAAAAATCGAGGATAACCACAGCGTAATCTCTTGAGAATTTTGTCTCGTCCCTCTTCATAGCCCAGCACTGCATCCCACGTAGGCAGGCACACGGAGATCGCATGGCGGTCATCCGGTAAGGGCGCACCAAGATCATCGTCAGTCCAAGCTGGGGATGTAAGAAGGTCTCTCAACGCGAGTTGAAATACTGTACCACGAGGTATTTGCAAGAAAGTTGTGACCTCCTAACCTCAAAAAGGGCTTTTTACTTGGGTTCGTGCCACTTCACTAGCATAGTCTGACAGTATGCGACTCGATCGTTTTTTAAGCCATCAGACCCGTTTAGGTAAAAAACTAGTCCGCCAAAATATTGATAAGGGGTTGGTTTCCGTCAACGGCAACGTCGAGTTATTCAACCGCTGTGAGATCGACCAATTCACCACGGTCGAGATGGACGGCGTAGTGCTTCAAAAAAATGAAGCAATTTATCTTATGCTGCATAAGCCTGCAGGCTACCTCAGCGCCACAACCGACCCACAGCACCCCACAGTTATCGATCTTATCGATGAGCCCTATGCTGCGGATCTGCATATTGCGGGAAGACTCGACCGCGCCTCGACAGGGCTCCTATTACTTACCAATGACGGCAGATGGTCGAGATCACTCACAGAGCCAGGTAAAAAGGTTCCTAAAATCTACCGAGTCGAGCTCCGCGACTCCGTCAGGGATGATTGCGCTGAGATATTTTCGCAAGGAATCTACTTCGCCTTTGAAGACTTAACGACAAGCCCAGTAGAGCTACGAATCCTTGGCGAGACTAGTGTAGAAATCACTCTCTTTGAAGGTCGTTACCACCAGATCAAAAGGATGTTTCACGCCATTGGAAATAAAGTCGTAGGCCTACATCGCGCACAAATCGGAGAGCTTACCCTCGGGCAACTCCCAGTCGGTTCCTACACCCGGGTCAACCAGAATTTAGAAATTATCTAAACTCGATAGCGGCGCAATCTCAATCCGACAAAGTCTGTGTCGGGCAAAATGAATTTTTCGATCTCCAAAACCAATTCTATCACGGCGAACTCACGCAAGATCATTTCAGAAATTTCCTCCGCGAGCGTCTCAATCAGCTTACGCGGACGTTCAGCGGCAAGCTCTTTCACCCGCATGGAGATCTCATAGTAGTTCACGGTTTTCTGAATGTCGTCATTGAGACCTGAAAAGCCATTTTCTGGAACCAGCTCGAGGTGGATTTTGATCGTTTGTGGCTTCTCTCGTTCTTCGTCCGGCACCCCGATGTGGAGTGGCACTTCCAAGCCCTTAACTAAAATAGTATCTTTCATGCTTTCACCTCCATCAAGCTCTGCCAATTGGTTTCGTCAGTTAGAATTGTTTTAAATTCCGCTAAATTTTCTAAAATCAAGTTAGGCATAACAGATTCCAACAGCTCACGGTCGTTATAGCCGGTAAGAACTCCAGCAGAGTACACTCGCCCGTGGTGGGCAGTCTCAATATCATGCGTCATGTCGCCGACAAAAATCGTCTTATTTGGGTCGAGCCCATTCTGTTTGAGAATTTCACCAATCAGGTCACGCTTATCCAAAACTCCTGCGTACGTGTTTTCAAAATAATGGTTCAGTTTTAGCTCATCCACTTGCTCACAAAATGCTATCGCACACATGCTCGTGAGCACGAACATCCTGTGATCTCGATTTTTTAAGAATTCTAAAAAATCCTCGGCATGAGGTAGTACTGAAACCACTTCTTGAGATTGCGCAAAACCTTGGCGAAAATGATTTTCTATCTCTTCAATTTCAACTCCAGGAATGTGCTCACTATAAAAATTCTTGTAAGGCAAATAGAAGCTCTTGAGGAAGCTCTCACGCTCCCACTCAGGTTTTTGGTAGGTCCGCATGACATGATTGGTCGCACAAATCACCAAGGCCATGTCATCCACTAATGTGCCTGACCAATCAAATATCCAATTCCAGTCCTGAGTACTCACGTACTTTCTGTACCCTCGCTCTCAGAGAATTTCAAGAATCGATCGAAATTGATTACCCGACCTTGAAACGCACTTGCTTGACTACTCCCTCTCCCAGTTCGTCTCGGAAGTTTTTAAGCAACTTCCCTTTCATTTGCTCTAAATGAAAACGCATCGCCGGCTGGATCACAGTGAGAACCAATACGCCTTTTTTAAGAGATTCAGGCTCAGCGTGCTTGGAAACAAAGTCGCCAGCCACCTTCACCCAGGCATTACGGAGCTTTTGTTCATCCATCCCACCCGACACTCCCATTTTTGAGAGAAGCTTATCGAGGTGCTCTGAGGCTTGATGGATATTTCGATTAGGATCCGGAACAGCATCGCCATGGCGCCATTGGCGTAAAGTAAGCTCCCGCATCCACTTCATTGTGTGCGGGAGTGCCTTTTTCTTTGACTGCGATGGCTTTTTATTTTCCGCCATCGTCACCAATAGCCTCTACTGGGCAACCTTCCATAGCTTCGACACACTGTTCGCGCTCGTCATCATTTTCAGGTTGCTTGTAAAGATAGGAGTAGCCCTCATCATCTTCACGCGTGAAGTTATTAGGGGCTGTCTCACGGCAAAGATCACAATCAATGCACTGACTATCTACATAGAATTCACCACCTACATTTTCCTCATTCTTATCTTCCTTGTCTGCCATAAAATTTAAAATTCTGTATACGGCTCACTGATACTGTCGCAAACAAAATACGCAACAACTATTGTGTACTACTCTGAAATTTAGAGTGTTCATTAGAACTCATCTAGAGCTGAAAGTCCAACCTCCACCTGACCGACCGCTATCTCAAAGATCGACACACTAGAGTCCTCTACCATTATGGGTTCGTTGTCCTCGTCTATTACGAGTATAACACAGAGTTGCACTCCACTTGCTGCGAGGCGATTGACCAATTGAGCTCGCTCCTCATTCCAGTCGCACAAAACGACAATACAGGTCGTCAAAGCATCAGCGTGACTCAAAACCATTTTCCTCAATGCTTCCCAGTCAGGCTGGCTCTCCATTTCTAAGCCAGCCAGCACTTCGAGCATCTGGTCAACCCGCTCAACATTTTTTCCAACAGTAAGCACACGAGCACCCTGCTGGACGAACATGAGATCCAACAAAGCTTGCTCAGTATCGACGCTACAGGCGAATGTCGCAGCAATCGAAATTGCCTCCTCAAAAACAGCTTCTTGCTCGGCCTTCACCGCTGTATCCAATATTAAGCCGTAACGAGGGAAAAAAATATCCTCATATTCTTTGATGATCGGCTTCCCAGCTTTACCCCAACTCGGCCAATGGATATGTTTCGGTGGATCTCCCGGGCGATATTCGCGCAGTGAGACAAACTCACCACTCTGCCCAGCAAGCGAGGAGGTTGAGTCACCACCAAGCTGGTTTCTCGACTGCCCCTGGAAATTCACTCCATCAAATGCGTAACGCTTAGGCAAAACGATCAATCTGTCTAACTCTTGCTCCACTCTACATACCCTCTGAAACACTCCCGTAGGATCAGGCAAAATGACCTGCATCCTTTCCATTTGAATCACCCCCCTCTTCAAAGGTGAAAACTGTAATTTTACTGTACCTTTTGCTCCAACAGCTAATGGATCTCCCATCATTGGTTTAGACTTAAAGAGTAAACGGCGACGCGTCATCCACATCCATCGGTACGCTAAATACCTCCGATCGAAGGCATTCCTAAGATCTTCACCAGGCTCACGTGCATTTAAAAATAATACCTTACTAGGTCGTGGATCAGGCGCGAGATCCTGTAAGTAATAGTTAGCTAGGGTAAACCTTCCGTAGTTCGCACACTCCACTGTGTATTCAATGGTTTCTCCCACAGTTCCATACGCCGGCATGTGCCGCTTAATCCCCACCTTCGCTCGCCTAAAGATTGCCATAAAAAAAGCAACAATCATCAGCGCTGCGAGTATTCCGAAAAGCCGGAATAATGTGTCACGAGGATACATCAGGCACATGAAACCTACTGATCCTCCCCCCACCAGTAATAGCCAACCTAGTGATGAGATACGTTGCTTCGTCGCATAACCTAATAACGAACCAACGCTGTAGATATGGAACAATCGCCTCTGTAATTTATCACTCATAGATAAATCAAAAAATAATTACCTAAACTGGCACTGGTAATGTTGCCAATAATTCCTCAACCACTGAGCGACCTGACCGTCCAGAATATTTAGATTCATTTTCTAAGACTAGCCTGTGTGCTATCACATCCACTGCAACTTCTTGAATTACCTCTGGCGTCACGAAGTCAATTCCCCTCATCAAACTCATAGCTTGCGCTACCTTCATCAGAGCAATCGACGCCCGCGGACTCGCCGCTAACTTCACGTCCTCCATCGATCGAGTAGCAGCACAGAGGCTAACAATGTAATGCTTGAGCTCGTCACTTATTCGAACTCTGGTAATAGCCCGTTGCCACTCGACTACTTGTTCATGGCTTACGACTGGCTCAATATTCTCGACTGGGTGTGACACGCCTTGTTGATCGGTAAGAATACTAATTTCATCTTCCACTCCCACATACCCCAGAGAACAAAGCATAGAAAAACGGTCCATCTGAGCTTCAGGTAAGGGATACGTCCCACGGAACTCCACTGGATTCTGAGTCGCTATCACAAAAAATAGTCCCTCCATAGTGTGCCGAGTCCCTTCGATTGTTGCCTGCTTCTCAGCCATAACCTCTAGCAATGCACTTTGGGTACGTGGCGAGGCTCTATTGATCTCATCACCTAACAATATATTCGCAAATATTGGGCCACGTTGGAATTTAAACTCACCCGATTTAGGGTTCAGTATCGAGACTCCAAGAATATCCGACGGTAATAGATCTGGGGTAAACTGGATACGCTGGAAGTTAGCATCTCCGATAGTCGAAGCCAACGCTTTCGCTAGAGTCGTTTTCCCAGTACCGGGATAATCCTCTAGCAAGGCGTGTCCACCGGCTCCGAGACAACAAACTAAACGACGAATCAATCCATCTTGACCACGAACTACCTTGGCAATAGCTTGCTCAATCGTATTTCCAACCTCCATCACGCCACTACTCTCCATTATTGTCATTTTCTTGTTTTAGTTCTTCATCCACTAAGCTCGTAAATTTTTCGGTCAACTTGAGATAATTTTGAATAAATTCTTTGTCCAAAGATTTTTCCATTTCCTTGAGCATACCTTGATTTACAATCTGTTCAGCTCTACCATGCTCGTACCTAAAGTAATTCGGAAATATCCTATAGCCATGATCACTGCTACTCACAACAGGACAAGCTATGAAATCTATGCTGGAATTATCTCGGTAGGTTTCCTTTAAAATAATGACTGCTATTTTTTTTCCAATCAAAACAGAATGTAACTCCGAGCGACTCATTAGACTTTTCCACCGCTTCGCATCAGCTCCCACATTAGACAATAGAACCTCAGGCCTTTTACTTGTAGAAGCCATGCAACCGAGTGCTTCTGTTAGCTTATGAGATGCTAGACTTTTGATGAATCCATTATAGAAGGCAATAATCTGAGGGCTCTCATTCTCAGTGAGATCCATTATTTTCAAGCTCATTCCATCGACAGAGTGCTGAAGAAGGCTACTGTGAAATTTTGATTTAGCATCCTTTATGTGCTTCCTTAACTCACCGAGTTTCTGCTCACTCAAAAGACTGGGATCATAATCATCCTTGAGTGTGAATTCAGGAACGAGTGTCCATGATGTCCCATTATTTACGATGAGGAGTGGCCGACTTGATAATACTGATGGATTTGAAACCGAGTAACTCGCTAGATCGCACAATACATATTTAGCGTCTCTATCTTCATAAAGAAACTCTCGTATAGGTGTCTTTTTGGCTGCCAATTCCCCCCACAATACGTGTGCCGATGCGAAGCGCTGATCCAACTCACCCGAAGACAACTCTAGGCCCCCGTCAAGAAAAGAAACTTTCCAATCAATAAGTTGGATATAACTATGGAAGTCTTGCTCTGCAGCTACTACTAGGATTTTTTCTAGTAGTTCTCGATCTGACTCAACTGAAATTTTGCTCAAGGATTGTAAAATCAACGACTTCACATTAGAAACTCGCTTTCGGTTTAAAAGTTCTAGATCGGCGTGCTGCGAAATTCTACTGAGGAAATCCCCCTCAATACGCGGCTTTAGGCTCTCTGGAATTGTGATTACCCAACAGCCATCAATCATAGTGAGTCTAAACTCAAGAATTCCTTGTGATGGTGAACTGTCCGGAAAGTAAACCCCAACACTCACTACTGTATCAATGCCGATGTCGGGTAAAATACTGTAAGTGAAATTTTCATGAAGAAGCTGAGACCAAGCCGATTTATTACTCAGTACGCCAACTGCCACATCATTCCTGTCATCTAGCACACAAGCCATCAAACCTAAAGTGTCTTTCTGCTGACTCATCTGCATGAAATACTCCACAGCCTCATCCTTAGTTCCATCACGCAGAGGCATACCCGGCTGCTTATACTTTGCTAGTTTCTGATCCAATGATTTCAACAATTCGCGTTCACCTAATTCCTGAAGCCGCTTAGACTCAACATCCACCCACTGCTCCAAAGCCTTGCGATGTTTTTCATCACCTTTTTGGTAACGGCCAACACCAGTAAGTGAAAATAAACCTGGTAGAGGTGCAGCATTCCACTTTTCATCTTTCCAACAAAAACCTAATGAAACAGTTTCATAGAATAAGGGGTTTCTAGGATTTTCGACGGATACGATCACCATAGAAAAATCCCCTAGTTGCTGAGACGATAGTACGCTGAAACGATATTCCTTAGATAAATTCTTCAACTTGATAGAAGTCAATTTGCTTTCTAACCAAACCATCCGATCAGGAGGAATCTCCGCAGCAATAATATAAAGATCATTGAGAGGACCAGACCTTTGCTGAACCCTAGAGATGTGCTCTAACACGGTAGAATCATTCCATTGCTTAGGCGCTGCCAGCAAAGTAGTGGCCGTCAGACAAATCAACCAAAATATAAAGCATCCTCGCATTACTTAGAGATAAGCTTATCGAAAGCCGCCTCAATCTCCTCCTGGGTTTTGGGTGCTTTATTGAGCATGCTCTTTACGGGTCTATCTTGTTTTTTAGCCTGCTGCACCCCTTCACCTCTTAGCCTCTCTCTCAAGTCATCTTCTAATGCTCCTAACTTGCCCGTCACATTGACAGTTTCCCACAAATAGCCATCACTACTAGAAGAAAATGTCTCTTGATTAAAATGCTTCTCTAAATTTACTTTTTCATACAAGGGTATACCTATTTTAAGCACTCCTTCGACTACACCGTCCTTAGCCTGCAGAGTCCCCCTCAGGGCTAATCTTCGACTATCGCTAAAGGAAAAATCACGGATTGTGACTCCATTATTCTCTTTAATAACCTGAAGCTCTCCACCATTTCTAAATTGTGGTCTTCGGTAATCATTCTTTTGCAATACTTCAGCAAGCACAGCAAAACAATCCAATCGTCCAAGGGTCATGTTGGGTGCAGTTAGATGGATGTCGTACCGGGAGCCCACTGCATTAGTTGGTTTAAAAAAGAGCTGCCCATTGTCGCCGCTCCAATCTCCAAGAATAAGCAGACCTAGTGACTCACCGAATATCACAGAGGAAGCTAGGTTATCTACTTTCAGTGCCAATGAAGTGGAATCAATTCCCCCAATTATTCCTTTTACTTCTATCCTTCCTTCTCCATTTTTTTCACTTAACTGTAAAAAAATATCGTTAGCCTCAGACTTAATTTGAACATAACCTTGATCCACACTAAAGTCACCAAACTCAGTATCACCCAGTGAACCTCCTGAGAGCTGTAACTGCATTGGTTTTACTCCCCACTTAAAATGCGCAAAACTCTCTTTAATTAAAAGCCTGCCATCTGTTGAATAAATATTTAAAGCTGCACACTTTATTCGGTCTAATCCGTATTTTGATTTATAGTCGAAGGGATCAACCTCATCTGCCTCACTAGAATTACCTAGCTTCATATAAATCTTTCCTGACTGAGCTGAAAGTTCTGAACCATTCCAAGTCCCGCCAAATAAGCCTCCTATAAAATAATGACTTGTGACGTTTTCTAAAACTAGCCCGGTAAGAGCTATCTGTTCTTTGTCCCATGCGTACTTAACCTTGCTTGCCGTTGCAAGGGTCGGACTCACCCGTAGTTGACTCAAGCTCACAGTCGCACCAGAACCACTCTCTAAATCAGCAACTAACTTACCACGAAAACTACGGCTATTATGATAGCCTATAGAAAACGTTCCAGTTAAGGCTAGGAAAAATCCGAAAAGAAAAACTATCAGGACAACATAGAACGATCTCTTTCTTTGCTCTAGATTTGGTGATTTACCGCTAGGTTTAGAACGATGGTGGCCCCTTCGTGTTTTCTTGAGCCTCATGCCTGAGGAACTCGATACAGCCACACGTTTCCTAATACGCCGGCATCTCACTTCAGGATCATTTGATCTTGAAAACGAAGCTTCGTCGTTGGAATTCAAAGAGTTCAAACTAACTATGCTGAATTTTGAACAAGTAGAACCTAGCGTTCTCTCCAGTTTTTACCGGTTGGGTCCTTAAGCTCGACATTAATAAAAATCAGTAATGCTCTATCGGTCTTCTTTATACCTTCACTTTTGAAAAATCGTCCCAGCAGAGGGATATCTCCTAACAAAGGAACTTTATCCTCCACAGTTTCGATTAAACTCTCATTTAAGCTCCCAATCACAAAGGTAGCTCCATCCTGTACAGTCACTGCTGTATTTATATTTTTTGTCCTAAAGAATGGCATCAAAATTGCGTTTTTTGTTATTTCTATAGGAACTGGATTGCCGAGAGCATCAAGGGTGGATGATGTGATCGGCGATCCGTAGTTTATAAAACCTTGAAAGTCAGAAGCTTCTAGCTCGACCCTAACGTCAACATAATTTTTATCTTCAGAAATAGTGGCCTCAGCGACAAGGTTAATACCTACGAATCTTTGCTCGAATGCTGCCGGGTTGGCAGGAACCACGGGGAATACTCCTGAGGAATTAGTAGCACCAACAGAACTAGGAAGCTCTGGTGGTTCATACTCTGTAGGGTAATAAATATCCCGTCCATTAAAGAGTGTGGCCTTCTCGCCGGCACGCGCAATTATACTAGGGGTTTCCATACGCTCCGCACTTTTCGATTGGCTCAAACCACGCATCAGAAGTGCCACATCCTCAGTCCTCAAGGTTAGAATACCTGGCGCACTATCTGTGTTTTGTTTAATCAGTGAAGAACGAACATCCCCAGTCACAGTTCGATCGAACAAGCGTGTATCAAACAAAGTATCGCCGCTCCTCAAGCCTGAAGTCACTGGCGTAAAATCATCTACAGTCACCCCTAGATCGCTCGTAATATCTCTACCGCTACCTTGAGTTCCACCACCAACAATAGTTTTCCCGCCATTTGTCCCAATTAGCCAATCAAAGCCCAACTCATCCAAATCACTACGAGCTACATCAACAATAGTAAGCTTCATCACGACCTGCACATTCTCAGTTTGTGCGTAGTTTGTCACATATTGTTCAATAAGATCAATATTTTGAAGCGTGTTAGAAACCATCAAAGAGCCTGTACCGTGAATGTATTTGGCTGTTGCTCCTTCAGGGAAGGTTACTCCCATTTTCTCTAGAAAATCTTTGGCTGACACGCGGGCGCTCAGAGCTCCATTGCTACCAGCATCCTCAGCAAATGGATCATCATTGCCTGTTGCGGCTTGGCTGGCTGCATCCAGCATGAAGGTAGGAGGCACACGGAAAGTTCGGCGGTGGATTGAAGAATCAGCTGCGCCACTGGGCGTAACAACTACGGCATAATTTTCATAGCGCCATTGTGTTCCTGTCACTTGGCTAACATAATCTAAAATATTAATGAGTGGCACATTACGGAGATTTAAAGTCACGCGTTTCTGGCGGATACTTTTTCCCCATTCAGAATCATCGGAACCTATATTAAGGACAAAGTTGACACCTTTCTGAGAATCATCGACTGATGATTGATCATATTCCTTAGACCAAATTCTGATCGTATCATAGGCCTCACCAATGGTAACATCTTGAAGGTCTACGATTGGCACAAGGATTTGTCGGAGCTTATTTGCATAAACCTCCTGAATTCTATCTTGCTCTTCGCCCAATGCCTCACTTGTGCGGAAGTTTTCAATCCTAGGATTGATCTTTGTCTCCCACTGACTATCCACCTGTAACAGAATCTCTGCACGAGTCTGATCATGAGCTGCAGCTGCATACTCGGCCTTGGCACCAACTATGCGCTCCATGCCTCTGCGGGCAGCTCTATTGTAGGAGTCTAGGCGAAGAACTTCTTCATAGGCTAAAACTGCGTCATCAAATCTCCCTAGACTGAAATACCCTTGGGCTTTCCGCAGCCACTTCCCAGCAGACTCTGCATCACGAGATAATTGTGCTGAGAGAACTGGGTTAGTACGAATAGGGTCATCCAGTTTTGCCAGCATCTGGGTCGCGCCAGCATGGCCTTTAGCGACACCTGGGCGGAGTACATCGTTGAGTACCTGCCGGGCATCATCATACTGACCAAACCTTGAGAGTGACTTACAATATTCAACTGCAGCTTGTGCATAACGTTCTGAAACGGCACCCTTGAGATCTTTACTCAAGCCGCCACTTGGAATAAGAGAGAAAGCCTGAGCGTAAACTGAAACAGCCTCTTGATATTCTCCCTTGTCGTAGTGGGCATCGCCATTGAGAAGCAACTCTTGTGCTAGCACAACATTCTCAGAGCGTTTTGCCACTTCTTGCTGAGCTAACTGTGAATCATAGCTTTGGCAATAGGCCTGCGAGGATAGAACGGCTCCGACGGTGATGCCGAGAACGCAGGACTGAGCGAGGGTTTTACTCACCCAGCGAATGCCTCCGCTGTTTTCAAAAATTGATCTAACCATAGGATTGAGGGCGTTTATACACAGATCACTACCCTACCGTAAGCTCAAAATGAGAAATTTTAAATTTCTTATGTAATTAGCATATTTTTCCCTGAAATTAGGCCTAAATAGTTCATAATCATTATGAGCAACATACCACTGAAGTTGGAAAGCTAACGATTCGTAGTTTTCCGTGAAACACTCGAGCTTATTTCAAACTCTCTGACCATTCCAAAACTGAATTCCATTTGTTCGACCTGAACTGTTGACTTGCTGTTTGGTCTCAAATCAGAAAGGATATCTCTTAGTTGCTCCACTGACTGTTGCATAACATTTATTATAGTGTTCATCTGAGTACCTTTAGTTATTTAAACGCATCCGTCAACCTCGTATTTGAATAAATCTTTCATCTTCACCATTTTTTGCGTGTTATCTGCTCCTAGATTGCTTTGTTAGTTACTTCACAAAATAGATTTTAAAACCTAATGTCTCAAATCCAAGCATACGACCACGTCGACACCTATCTGAAAATCGGCATCGAATACGATTGTTCAGACATCCACCTGGCAACGACAAGCCGTCCAACCTGGCGTCGTTTTGGTAACCTCCAACCTATTTGGGAAGATGCCGCAACTCTGACATCACAAGACACAGAGAACTTGGTGAATTCCTTTTTACCCAAAGAGCACTGGGAACATCTCAAAGAGAGAGGTGACGTCGACTTTGCCTATCAAACTGATTTTGGACGTTTCCGAGTATCCGTTGTTCGTCAGCGTCTAGGCTACGATCTTGTATTTCGTATTATTACCACTGAGATCCGTTCTATCGATGACTTGAAGCTGCCAAAAGACCACATCATCCCTCTCACCCGTTACCACAACGGTCTCATTCTAGTTACAGGTGCAGTTGGCTCAGGGAAGTCCACTACAATGGCGGCATTGGTAGATTTCATCAACCAAGATCGAGAAGACCACATTTTAACTCTGGAAGACCCAATAGAATACGTCTTCGAGTCAAAGAAATGCCACATCAACCAGCGTGAGGTACATTCCCACACTGAGTCTTTCCCACGAGCACTTCGTGGTGCGTTACGTGAAGACCCCGATATCATTGTGGTGGGTGAAATGCGCAACCTTGAGACTATTCAATTGGCGCTCACCGCCGCTGAAACCGGCCACCTAGTGATCGCCACTCTGCACACAGGTAATGCTCCGCGAACTCTCGACCGAATCCTCGACGTATTCCCTACCGATCAACGTTCGCAAATCCGTATCATGGTAGCTGAGTCCTTAAGAGGAGTCATTTCTCAGCAGCTCATTCCTAAAGCGGATGGCACTGGCCGCGTAATGGCGCTTGAACTACTTGTGAACACAGCTCCTGTTGCTGCAACTATCCGCGATGGTAAAACCTTCATGCTACCAGGGATTATGCAAACAGGTAAAAATGTGGG
>JBLHPP010000021.1:0-16354 GCA_047624385.1 Crocinitomicaceae bacterium | reverse complement strand
GCGACCAAGTCACAAACAAATTGGTTAGAAAACTGCTGAATACTCATGCGCAGAACCTAGCCCGCATCCACCGACGAGCAAGTCCGAATCACATCGATTTCATAGAATTCGGCCACACTACTACGTAGCTCGGCTGTTCCATCTGCCGAGTTAAGAAGGGACTTTAACCCTTAAGTCATTGTAACCTATCAGTCGCAACACAAAAATGTCCCGCTACTGTTTCCAGTAGCGGGACATTTTAAAATGGTCGGGGAGACAGGATTCGAACCTGCGACATCTGCGTCCCAAACGCAGCGCTCTACCAAGCTGAGCTACTCCCCGATATGGAGTTGTTTGCGCCGCATATACTTTGCAGTAACTTGGTCGTTTCTGCGGTGCGGCGGCAACCTGCACGAATCACCCCTCTATTGCAAGCTCTCTTTTGCTATAAATTGCATTTAAATTACCACCATCACAGATCACTCAGCGACTGCGCACGTGCACCACTTTCATCTACAATCACTAACATCGGGCGACAGCAAACTTCACAATCGTAATCGAGCTCAACAATTTCGCCTTGCCCTAACTCAGGCAAAGCAATTTCAAACCACTCAAAACATGTCGGACATTGGATTTCACCCATATTCATTGACCAATGGTTAGCACAGATCACGCTACACGACAATTTTTCATACAGAATTACCAAAATTTCTAAAAAATTCTCAAAATAGGCTTAACTAAATACCATTGGGTACTTACCAGAGGTTCACTTAAGGAAGTTTCCACTCGGCGCGGAGCTTAGTGAGTTCCGCTTGTGGCAAGAGGATGTAGAGTGGCATTTTCTTGGGGTCGATCTTGCTGATGATTTGTCGGAGCTGAGGCTCGGGAATTGTGGTGCAGCCAGCTGTCGCTGATTTCCCGGTATTTCGCCAAATATGAAAAAATATGGCGGAGCCAGCATTCGGCTTTGCCTTCTTCTGGGCAGTGGCTGAGTTGTGGCCGATATAGAGTTTGAGCGAATGTGGGTAATCGTTCTGGCGCATTTGCGCCTTCTTTTCCCACGTAGTCTTTGGCTCGTGGTCGATTCTCAAGTGCCGATTATAGTACCGCGACGTGGAGTCCTCGACCCAGAGGTCGCGGGTGGTGACTTGGGTGTAGGCTAAATTGCGTTTTTTCTTGATGCTCTTATGGGAGCCAAAGGCCTGACCAATCTGGAAAACTCCAGCGGGTGCGCGTCCGTCGCCTTCGCGCTTCAAGTAGGGTTTGCTGGCATAGGGATGAATACCACGTCCCCAGGCTAGACCATTTTTTCCAAGCCGACCAGTGACAGCTTGGGTAAGAGCCATCCAGCTATTTCCCTTTTTCTCATAGAGCGTGACACTGACATAGGAAGAATCCCAGCTTTTCGCGGTGCCTACGACTAGTTGCTTACACTCCGATGGGAGCTCCCATGCTGATAGTGGCAGTAGGCTGAGTAGAAGGAAAATCACGATTTTCATAGACCTAGCATGGAGCTGAGAGATGCCGCCGTCAAGAAATGTGGCGACAGTTTCCAACCGCCACGTCTTTGCTATGATTGACTGGGCGGTTGGAAACCGCCGTCACGGATCAAATATCTCGACTAATCCAGCTTGAAACTTTCTAAATTCTGGCGTAGGTAGAGCGCAGATGAACGCGCAATTACCAGATGCCAGTGGCCACTTTGGAACCTACGGGGGAATGTTTGTACCCGAGACTTTGATGGCTCCACTGCAAGAACTCACGGCTCAATACGAGCAGGCTAAAGCCGATCCTGAGTTTCAGAAGGAACTTGATTATCTTTTACGCCAGTACGCTGGTCGTCCTACACCACTTTATTATGCCGAGCGTTGGACTGAGCTTCTCGGAGGAGCAAAAATTTACCTCAAACGTGAAGACCTTCTTCATACTGGTGCTCACAAAATCAACAACGCGATCGGCCAGGTTCTTCTCGCGAAGCGCATTGGTAAGAAGCGTATCATTGCTGAAACTGGCGCTGGACAACACGGTGTTGCGACGGCGACAGTTTGTGCGCGTTTCGGTTTGGAATGTATCGTTTACATGGGTGCTGTCGACATGGAGCGCCAAAAACTTAATGTGACGCGTATGCGGTTGCTCGGAGCTGAGGTTAGATCCGTGACAAATGGCCAAGCAACTCTCAAGGATGCGGTAAATGAAGCACTGCGTGACTGGGTGGCTACCGTTGACCATACTCACTACATTCTAGGCTCGGCACTCGGCCCACATCCATTCCCAATGATGGTGCGTGATTTCCACCGCGTGATCGGACTTGAAGCGCGTGAGCAAATTCTCAAACAAGAAGGTCGTCTTCCAGATCTTTGTATCGCCTGTGTTGGTGGTGGCTCCAATGCTATCGGGCTTTTTCACCCGTTCATCGATGACGAAAGCGTTGGACTGATGGGCGTAGAGGCTGGCGGTGAAGGAATCGTCAAAGAGCGCCACGCAGCACGATTCCAGGGTGGTAAACTAGGTGTACTGCAAGGCACCAAGACTTGGTTACTAGCTGATGATGATGGCCAGATAGAACTCACCCACTCTGTGAGTGCTGGACTCGACTACGCAGCCGTTGGACCTGAGCATGCGTATCTCAAGGATATAGGCCGCACCGACTACACATACGCAACAGACACCGAAGCCCTAGCGGCCTTCCAAGAACTTTCCTCATCAGAAGGCATCATTCCAGCGCTAGAAAGCGCACACGCAATGGCCTATGTCAGCAAAATTGCTCCGACAATGGGCAAAGACAAAATCATCATAGCAAACCTTTCTGGCCGCGGAGATAAAGATGTCGAGCAAGCTTCAAAGTACCTGCTCAAGGACTAATCTAGTTAGCTGACCATTTTCCAAAGCCACCTCGGGAGTGATCCTGCGGTGGCTTTTTTATTTCTCTTTTAGTAATTGCTTCAAGCTTGGGTAATCAATTTTTGCGTTATGACGCTTGTCGACCGGAATGTGGTCGAGTTGTTTAAGTTGCTCGACTAAAAGATGTTTTAGTTGCTCGAGCAATGTGTCTTGCTCAGTGCTAGTGAGTGTCCCTTGGTAGCAGAGGGTCACTTGTCCTTGGTGGCTGACCAGAGCACATCGCTGGATGTTAGGCTGTTGCATGGCAGTGCACTCAATACCAAAGGGATAAATTTTATCGCCATTCTTTGCCGTGACAGCAGCTTTACAACGGCCCAGCATCCAGACCTGACCGTCGGCATCAATTGATGCTGCGTCACCAGTCCTGTGCCAGATGATTCCCTCAACTGAGAATTTGGCTTCCTCATCACCGGAGCCATGGAGGTAGCTCTTAAGAACATGTTCACCTGTAACGACTATTTCTCCAACGGAGCTGGAAGGTAAGTTCATGGTATCAAACTCATCGACTGTTAGAGAAGGAATGCTTTCAGAGCTTTGATCTGAAATGACTCTAAGTTGGGTGGCTGAAACGGGTTTACCGACGAGCAAGCCAGCGCCACTGGCCATCCGTGACTTTTCTAGCTCGGTTGTGGTCGACCAAAGACAGTGTGAAATAGGCTCAGCCTCGGTGGATCCAAAGACTGTGACTACTTTCGCCTGCGGGAGCTTGGCTTGCAGTTTCTCTAATACGTGTGGGAAGACTGGCGCTCCACCCGTGTAAATGGCTTCGAATGGTGGTAGTTTATCCGATTCTAACAATGATTGAAAAAATGCAGGGGAAGCAGCGCACCGAGTGACCTTCCATTGTTTGCATTGAGCGAGAACTGCATCAGCACTGACATTGCCTGGGGTTCTCAAATCGGTATTGGCAATGACGGAGGTGAGGCCGGAGGCTAAATTGGAAATAGCAAACACTGGGAGAGTGATGAGGTCCACCTCCCCTTCCCTATACTCGAGTGATTCAGAGAGCGCTGCGTGTTGTGCTAGGAGAAAACCATGGGTCCGGCATGCCGCTTTAGGTTTTCCCGTGCTCCCGCTGGTGAATGTGATTAGAGCTGGGTGTTCTGGTAGAACTTCGGCGGGCGCTTCCGGGCATTGTACCGATGGTGACCAATGCCGAGTGAAAGGAACCCAGGTAGATGTGCTATAGTGTTTCTCGATACTACGGACCTCTGAGTTGAGTAGTCGTAGAAGCTGAGCTTTGGGAATCCCAATACAGGCTTTTACTTTTACCGTTTTAAGACTCTGGATGATGGCCTTTTTTCCAGCTGAAGGATCGAGCAGCATTACTGTCATACCCGAATGTAGAATGGAGAGAAAGCCGACATAGAGTTCCACACTTACTGGGAGTAATAGCAACACACAGTCACCTGCTATCAATCCGTCTTTGCGCAGTTTCTGCGACCCACCTGAGACTCTCTGGTAGAGTTCAGCATAGCTTAGCTGCGTATCCACATCGACTAGAGCAACCTGCTCGGGGTGCTGTTTCGATCTGAGTTCGAGGTGTTCTATGAGATTCATTTAGCTGTGGCTTTGAGGCTGAAACGATTTTGACATAAGTGCGTAGCGTCTAAACTTAATGGCTTCACAGCGCATGCTAATTTTTGTGGAGCTATTGTCTTCATGTTGCAGGGCGTGAATTGCTTCTGTGTACCCTTTATTCTTGGCAATAGCCTGAGCTTCGAGGACTAACAAGGAGCCAATGCCAGCAAAGGACTTATCGCCATTGCTGGCTAATGTTTTGAGGATAATTGCAGGTTTTTGGCCTATCTGTGTTGCGGCGTGGTCAGGGATGCAGAACAGGTAGGCTACCAACTCTCCGTCAGATTCAGCCATCAAGACGAGGTCAGGATCAATCAACTCACGAGACTCCATATATTTACCAATAAAAGATGCTTGGCTGATCGGTGTGTACAGATGGTTGTGACTGAAGCTGATAAGGCTCAATTGAAAAATAGAGATCAAGTCTTGCTCGAATTTTTCTTTTGAGACCGAGCGAAGTGTGACGCCTCTCTTTTTATATTTATTGAGTAGCTGGGAGCAGTCCTTTTGTGGAAGTGATAGGTCGACAAGGTGAGAGCAATAGGTTGATAGTTGTTCAAAGCCTGCATTTTCAAAAGCGTCTTTGTAGAAATCTGGCTCGATAGGTTCCATCAAAAAGGGTGGGCGGCCATTTGATTCGATCACTAGTCGGTGCTTAAGCCAGGTGTTGCCATTCATCGGCCCTATGACTTTATCACACCCGTGATCGTTGTGAAGGATCTCGGCACATGAGCGCAGGAATTGCTCGGGCTCGTTGTTTTCTGAAAGCTCACAGGCTCCGATGGCACCCAAATATAAGTCTTCTAATCCGGGTGTGTGGGTATGCCAGAGCGCGGCGGAATGATGCTTAGTTGTGACAATAAAGTCAGCACCCTGCGCGAAAACCTGAGATTGCGGGTCTGATAAGTTTGGTGAATGTGCTGTGACAGTGGTCATAGAAAAATAAGAAGTAGCGGGATAGTACCTAGTAAAGCGAGTGTGCAAAGTTTGAGCCAATAGGTAGAGTCGAGCACATCTCGGCTGCCTTTCCAAATGTAGTAGGAGAAGCTAGAAGGGGTCGCTAAAATGATTGTTAGAGCGAAAGGATATAAGCCGAAATCCTCATAGCTTGGTAACAGCAACGCGCTGCATAACACAAGAATTGAGAGACCCAGTCCCTTGAATAGAGATGAGGGTGATTTACCTAAAAACTTTTGGGTTCCCGCATGAAGCATGGAGGAAATAATGGCCAGCGTGCAGATAAATCCAAATTGGGCGTTATCATTGGTCAGCATTCCCCTCACCCCTAGTGTTAACCATAGGAGAGTTGGTATAGCAATGGCCACGATGATGGCGAGCGAATGTGAAACCACCATTTTCTGAGGCATCTTTTTCTGTACTATAATGTGCCTAGTAAAAACTATCAGGCAGGCTATTAGGCAAGGTAAACCGCCGAGTGTGACGGTAGCAAAGGTGTAAATCAATACCGTCAGAATGGCTCCTCCGTCTAGTGTGTGGAGTTTTCTTGTGTAGAGTAAAACGGCCAGAATAAGTAAGAGTATACCAATTCTTAAAATGAGCTCAGCCCCTGAAAGAGTGACGTAGTAGTCTAACAAAAGAAACGAGCCTATGGGGATCAATAAGTTGTCTAGGCCACTTCCTGCGGCGCCTTCAACAGCGGTTGCGAATAGACCGACGGAACAGGCCAGGGTGAGAATGGTAGGGAGGGAAATGCTGGTAGTGAGATAAAGTGGGATAGCGATACACACGAATGCTGTCACGAAGAATGCTAGAGATCCCTCAACGCTTTTTTTACCAGCAAAAGTATGGTAAATTTTTTTGCCGTACATACTACCAGCTAATGCGCCTACAGTATCAGCTAAAGTAAGTAACAAGAGAGCTATTGTATAGAAGGTGAACTTTCCCTCTGCTAAGGAAAATAGCCATGCTACCGAGATAGGAAAGAGCAGTTCACCTATAGATATCCTCTCCACCGAAAAGAGTGATGACCCGATACTCGTTTTTAGAGAAGTCAACCTGACTGCCAGTAGCGAGGCTACTGCAATGCCCGCTAAAATATTGACTGGCACAGGGGATTCAAAGAGTAGAGGGAAACTGAGGCAAATACATCCCATCCCTGCATGCACAATCTTTCTTGCCGTCTCAGCTTTCAGCTTACCTCTATTGGTACCGAGGCTGGCTAGTATGAGTAAGCCGCTAAGTGAGGCTAAGATCAGAAGGATGTAAAAGGTAATCAGCATGTGTTAGATTACCTCTTCAACGATGAATTTCGAATAAAAGAAGGCTTTATCTTCTTCGAGAAGGTTGGCTCCCAGCGCATCGAGAGTTTTAAGTTGGTGTGCCATTGAGTTTGGCCGCGACCGAGGGGCTAGCATGTTCCAGTAGGCCAAGCGAGCGCCAGTGGAACTGTGCTGGTGGATTTGTTCGAGTAGGGTTTGGGTGTTTTCTGCTGACATGTATTCAAAAATATCACTGAGATTGAATGCGTCAAAGCGTGAGCTTCCAGATTCTAAAACCGACTCTAACGGGAGCTCTGAGATATGAATTTTATCGAGATTTTCCGAGATTTTTTTGAAATGTTGTGGCCGCAACGCGAAGGGAAGATCTGTTCCGTAGTGACCATTGAGTATCCAGCGTAAGTAGGGGTTAGAGTGAGGTGGGAGCGCTACCAGAGCATGCTTCGTACGCTCTAGTATACGGTCAGCTACCGAGCCTTCGACATATTTAAAGAAAGCTGGATCACGTCCCAGTCTACCCATCGCGAATCGTGAAAAGAAGCATTTGAAAAGTAATCTCCAGCGCCAAGTGTCCCAGCGCGTGTTGTAGAAAACATCGCGCTCCGCAGCGCTACGAGGCGTTAGTAGGGATGAGACCATTTTGCTACCGTGCACAAGTGGGAGGACTTTCTCACGAAATAGTTTAAAATAGCTTTCGAACTTTCCGATACGCCCAAAGCCTTGCTGAATCTGATCACTATAATAGTCCCAATAGACTTTTGCCTTAGGCGGTAGAAATGGGACACAAAGTTGGTATAGATCTGAGCGCTCATTGGATGACCCCGTTTCACCTAATAAGGTAAGAAATTGCTCGTGCGTGAGAGCTTGATAGGCCGCTTTACGTAGTTGGATACAAGCAACCTGAGCAGGATTCATTTCACTCACAACAACCGACTCAGCTCCAGCAGCCAGCAAAGCGAATGCATTATCACCCGCTGAGCCAATACTGAGACAATGCCGACCATCTGGTTCGAGCGCCTTTATAAGAATATCAGCGTCCTCCCAGCAGTTAGCGTAGCGAACCTGGGTGAAGTCTGCGTGTTGTTGGATTTCAGATGACATTATCTATTAGTTGGATGGTTCCGGTGCTGCCATTCATCTCGACATAGTCACCAGTTTTTAGCGTGCGTGTCACCTCTGGGATAGAGACAATACAAGGAAGTTGTAGTTCGCGAGCGACGATAGCCGAGTGCGAGAGCAGTGAGCCTCGCTCGACTAGTAGTCCACTTGCCGCGGGGAAGAGAACCACCCAGCCTGGATCAGTTTGCTGCGCCACTAGGATTTCACCTTCTTTGAGCGTTGCGGATCTAGGGTCGTGAACTACACGGACAAAACCTCTAACAACTCCTGGGCATGCGCCTGTGCCTGAAAGCTCAGAAGCATCTGAACATACTGTCGGTTGGGAGGCTATGAGTGGGGTGTGCTCAGTGATTTCTCCACGTGTTTCAAAGCGGTCTGGCGGAGTGGTGAAACTAGTTGCTTGAGCCTTACGCTCCACTATTAAGTCTCTCAAGGATTCTGGATCTTGAGTTGATTCATAGACTCCCATGACTTCAGAAATAGTGAGGAGAAAAACCTCTTTAGGCTCATCAATCCAATCCGCGTCAGCTAGATGCTGACCTAACATAACGACAATCTTCCTTACCCGGCCAAACAAACGAGTCCGCTCGAAGCGTAGATTTTCTCTATCCCGAACCCTAGATTTTGCATTGTGCAGAACCCATTTGAAGACCCGAGACTTGATGCCACCGAGTTCGACTTTCGGAATTAGGAATGGTTGAGGGTTTTGCGGAACTTTTCCGCTTCGAATCCTCTGAGCCATGCCACCAATGCCAGAAATGAGGGAGATGGGGTCATCCACCACAGTCGGAGATTCTAGCTTAAGTTCCTCTAAGCAGCGGTCGCCAAATTTATCTAAGTAACTTTGATAAGAAACGGCTAGTTCCGGATTTTGCATGAGCTGACCGAGTTTCACATCACAGCTAATATCGGGCTCAGCTAAGGTTGCAGACAAGCTTGGATCTTTTGCCGCAATGGAAGCCATCTCCTTGATCCTTCTTGGCGGTTCGGCGCTGATAATATCGCCAGTATCGAGTAATAGGCTGTTTTGAAGAGAGGCGTCGCCTAACCATTTTTCGCAAAGTGAACGAAGGGCACCATAGAAAATCATGGCAAAGAAGTCATTGATCAATGGTGCATCCCAACGCTGGAGTAGTTGACCTTCTAGATCCCTGTAATGCTGAACGAGTTGTTTTCCGTCCATGTTTTCAAGTTCCGCAGATTTCATTGCGAGTGCTTGATTGAGCCGTTGGTAGAAGTCAGCCATTTGCTTCTTCAGCCCCCGGTGGTTTTTGACCAGTCCAAAAAGTGTGCCGACGAGTGCACAACTATCGGCAACTTTTGAAACTCGTGTTTTCTCAATAATTATTTCAACAATCTCATCGGGCATCGGCTCTTTGACTCCCATCATCTGCTCCATGAAGCTTCTGTTCAATGAGAACCCAGGGAGCAAAGCTAATACGTGGTACCAACTATTGAGGTTGTAGAACACATGGCCATGGATATGGCCTAGCATGCTTTTGAAAATTGGATCGCTAGCAACAACTCGTTTTTCTGGCACCGAGAGTAATCTACAAAATTCACGGTACACATTTTCGTAAGCTCGTTGGGCAAATGAAAATGTCATAATCGAGGTATGCCCAGAGTAACTTTCTGCAATATTACTGTTGTCCCACACAGTGAGAGGGTCCGAATTTCTATACCCATATTTTAGAGTTGTGATGGGCCTACTCTGTAAGAGGTAGAGCGTGCCACCCTGGTATGCCCACTCGATGTCTTGCGGGCAATCGAAGTGCTCTGCGCACCGGCAGACGAGTTGCTGGACTTCTCTGCGCTGCTTTTCGCTGAGGCTGGAAACCTCTACATTTTCAGGAGCTGACTCCACCAGCTTTACGCCTTCCAGAGAGATGGAGCAAGGCGAGTGTTGAAACCTTTTCTGAGCAATAACTTCTTTGACGGTTGATCCATCGGCGTCGAGTGTCCAGCAATCGGCATCGACCTCACCAGACACTAGGGCGCTTCCAGTTCCCCATACTGAGGAGATGACAGAATGGTCTAGATTTCCAGTCACTGGATCTGCGCTAAAGGCTACCCCGCTGATATCAGGTTCTAACATGCACTGGATAAGGACACTCGGAGGAGTAACATTTCCAAGGGATTGTGAATTCTGGTAGCTAGCAATATGCTCGCTCTTAGCACTTTGTTGCACTCGTTTAACTCTATCGATCAGCTGAGAGCTTGCGACATTGAGAAATGAGTCGAATTGCCCAGCAAAGGAATGTTGAGCCCCGTCCTCAGCTGCTGCTGACGAACGCACAGCAAAGAAGGGTGATCCTAGGGTTGTAGATCTGGTGAGAATTTCTTCACAATCGGATTCTTTGAAATCGGCGACTACAAACCAGTCTGGAATATTGAAGTCAGCCTGACCAAGTTGGGCCAATGCCTTTGCTTTACCGCCAAATTTTTCGACGTTTTCTAAATCTTGTGAGTGTAGGATCATTTGAGTAAAAATGGGATGACGCCAAGGACGAGGTAGAGACAGAGAGTCCAAATACCGGAAAGTGTTTCAAAGCTTTTTTGGCTGGTTGTCTTCGATTGAATGACAAGCTTTAGTGCAACGCATAGAAGCAGGCCGAGTGTTATAACTACAGGGAGCAAGAAGCCTATTATGCTAGATGCCGCGATGGCAAAAACTGCGGTGAATGAAAGGCTGCCAAACCAAACCCAGCTAGCATTACGTAATCCCCAAAGCTTGCTGTAGGTGGGCACGCCATTTTCTTCGCCGCTCGTCTGCCTGAGTTTTCTGCCTACTTCTATCACTAGGCCATTGAAGAAGCTAGCGACTAGAAAACAGAGTAGTCCAGCCCATGGCTTTTGTCCGCTGGGAATCCAATGACAGGCTGTCGCGTAGAAATCGACGATGGGCATGATCAACATGTGAGTCCAAAGGTAAGTGATTGGTCTAGACTTAAGCCAGTCACGGGCAAAAAACTCCACACTCATGAGAGCCAAGTAGGTCCATGCTATGATCAGGACAATTGCGAGACTCGGGACGAAAGTGAGCGCTAGCACTAACTGAATGACAGCTGAGAGAGTGAAAATAATTCCTAATTCTCTTAGACTAACAAGCCCACGAGGGACAGCACGGTAAGGACGATAGAGCGCATCTTCTTCAACATCTTTAAATTCATCAGCGATGCGTAACTGGAGGAAGAACAGCAATGAACTAACAAAGGCTACGATAAAGGACCAGGCAACGGGTCGATCACCTGTGAGCATAGCTGAATAGCAAACAGCACAGGAACTAAAGGCCGCCACTAAGGGGCCGTGTTGGAGTAAAGGAAAACGCTCCTTTTGGTATGTCCACCATTTCATTTGGTTAGGAATAACTTATTTCGATCAACTTGCATAAACGATAAAATTTGCACATGTATCGATTAGGTCGATGCTTTACCGGGCGAGTTTGTGATGAGCTCTGGTGAAGGTATTAGTAGCGAGCGCACCAATGATAGAAAGTTCACCCGCAAGTAATAGTGCGGCACATACTTCAGCTAGAGCAGCAGCGTTACCTGAACCATGCAGCCCCATGAGCTCGAGGGCTGCTTTTTGGCTGGGTAGTCCGGTTCCTCCCCCCACGGTTCCCACCATGACACACGGGATAGTGACCGCGGCATAGAGTCCGCCATCATCGTTTAGCTCAAAACGAGTGACACCCATTGCTGATTCAGCCACACAGGCAACATCCTGGCCCGTGGCTAGGTAAAGTGCGGCGAGTCCATTAGCAAAGTGGCCCTGGACTCCCATTGTGCCGCTGAGAACTCCGCCGATGGCCGAGAGTCTCCAGTAGTCGACGAGTTGTTTTGCCGTTGCTCCGAGGTATTTTTTGAGTAGCTCAGCTGACAAATTAACTTCGGCAGAGACCTTCTTGCCACGAACGGATGTGTAGGCCTGTGAGCTTGCCTTTTTGTCACCGGATAGATTGCTTTCGATATAAATTTGTTCGATCTCTAAAGGATAGGTATCACTGATGAAATCACAGATGTGCTGGGTGGCAATAGTCACCATATTTTGACCAGAGGCATCACCAGTAGTGTATTCAAAATTCAAATAGACGTGGTTTCCTTCGACAGTGGTAGTCACGTCAACCAACTTTCCATAGGCGCTGGTAGTTTCTGCTATTTCTTGGAATCGCTTAAAGTTGTCCATCGCCCAAGCAACGAAGCGTCCACCGTCGGACATCGATTTAAACAGGAAGGCTGGCGCTCGATTGAGAGCTTGATTGAGTAACATTGCGGTGCAGCCACCTGCTGCGCTTACGAGGTGAGCACCACGGTGATAGCTAGCAACTAGTGCCGCTTCACTCGTTGCCAGCGGTATTGGGTAATCTCCTTTAGCGAACAGTCCATTGACCCTCAGAGGTCCAGCAATCCCCATAGGCACCTTGACCGAACCGATACAGTTCTCGATATTTCCATGGAAGCTCTCAATATTTTCTTTGGTCCAGTCGTCATAGATATCCGGATGAGAAGGCTGGCCGATCGAGCGCCACATACGCTGGGCACGGGTTGCGTTTATCTTGGCATTAGGTAGATAGCAGCAAAGAGGAGTCGTCTTATCTGGTTCTAGCTGCTTTGCCAAATCATCCAGATTTTTAACCTCAAGTAGTGAACTTAGATGAAGGTTAGTGAGCGAGCGTTTACCAGACATGTAATCAAGCTAGTGGGCTCAGGCATGTGGTCAAGAAGGTAGAATTAATTCTAACAAACCCTTCAA
Organism: Crocinitomicaceae bacterium; assembly: GCA_047624385.1. Lineage (GTDB taxonomy): Bacteria > Verrucomicrobiota > Verrucomicrobiia > Verrucomicrobiales > Akkermansiaceae > Rubritalea. Next base: position 3,785 of record JBLHPP010000021.1, on the reverse strand, counting down.
TGATTAAAATTAAAGAATCATGCAAAAAATCAGATAGAATATTTTGATAAGAGCGGTATATCAGAGTGGTATAGGTGCTACTTATCTATAATATAATATTCTCACTAGGCCTTCTCTACCAAGAATTCTGGTCTGTTCATTTCCCCCTTTTCCGAATAACCCTCGCCAGACGACAAACCACCCTTCAGGGCTCACTCCCCTTTATTAACTCTCAACGGCAAACCAAAGCGCCTAATCTCAAAAAGTAAATCATGATAATAAACCGAAACAGTACTCAACGGGCTCTGACATTCTTTATACTAGGATGTTTAAGTTCCTCTGTCGCGGCGGAGCCTTCCAATACTCAAAAAAGGGAAGGCTATATTCGTACCGAAATCAATGGTCCAGTCCTCGATCCTGTTGCTGCGATTGGCAAGATGCATGTCGCCGAAGGATTTGAGCTGAACCTGTTTGCTTCAGAACCCCAGGTGATCAATCCGGTTGTGATGCGATTTGATCATTTAGGTCGCCTCTGGATAGTGGAGATGGTCGGTTATATGAATGATCTCAAGGGCACTAAGGAACTCGACAAGATTGGTAGGATCAGCATTCTGGAGGACACGATCGGCGACGGCAAGATGGATAAGTCCAAGGTGTTTTTAGATAATCTGGTGGAGCCCCGGGCGATTGCTTTTCATAAAGATGGAATTTTGTGGGCGGATCACCAGAAGCTCTATCACACGGTAGTCGGAGTCGATGACCAGGCTGGTGAAACAGTGGTCGTTGACGAGAAATACTCGACAGGACACAGCGTGGAGCACAAACCTAATGGTTTGGTCCGGGCGATTGATAATTGGTATTACAACGCCAAAATGAACCGCCGCTACAAAGAGGTGGATGGCAAGTGGCTGAAAGAGCGCACGGAGTTCCGTAACCAATTTGGATTGTCCACCGACAATCACGGCCGGCTTTATCATGGCCAACAGAACACTCTAATGAGGGCTGAGATGTTCAGTCCAAACTTCTTTCTGAGAAACGTAAATCTGAACTTGAGAATGTCGCAACTAGCGTCGGAGTATAACGTAACTCAAGATAACTGCTTCAATATCAAGGCCTGCGAGCAGGCTGTTTTTCCCGTCAGGCGATCCAGAGATATCCGGGACGGTTACCTAGAATCGAAAGGCTGCGATGTTGATACTGATGGCTTTGCCTTCAGATGCACGTCGGCTTGTGGCCACCATTACTACCGAGGTGGTCATTTTGGTAAGGGTATCAATGCCTTCGTTGCCGACCCCGGAATGCATTTCGTCAAGGCGATGAAGATCCAGCGGAAAGAAGGCATCCCTTATGGTAAAAACGTTTATGCTGATCAGGAAATTGTTGCTAGTCCAGACACACGGTTCAGGCCAGTAGATTTGCAAACAGCTCCAGACGGCTCCCTCTACATTGCAGATATGTACCACGGGATTAACCAACATCACGTTTTCATGAGTACCCATCTGAAGGCGTTTATTGAGAAGAATAACCTAGAGCAACCTATGGGCTTGGGTCGCATTTATCGATTGGCCTCAAAAACCAATAAGCTGGCATCATGGAAGCCATTCAAGACCCATGACATAGATGAACTAGTAACTGCTTTGGCCAATGAAAACCCGTGGACGAGAGACACTGCCCAACGCATTCTCGTCGATAACAATCCGCCGAATGCCAAGGATGCGGTAGAGAATGCTTATCAAAAAACTGATTCAATACTCGGCAAAATCCATGCCTTGTGGGTTCTCGAAGGAATCGGTCAACTTACCGAGGAACATATCTTGAGCGCTCTATCCCATGGGGATTGTGATCTAAGAATGCATGCCGCCCGACTCTCATGGCGGGTAGAAAATTCCGATAGCTTGATGCGCGCGTTGATTCAGGCAACTCCCCAGGTATTCGATGAATCCTCATATTACCTTTACCAACGATTGGCAAATTTCAGCCAGACTGCCGCGCAGATGTTTATGGTAAACTCCTACGTAAAATGGGCGGGCAAGCCGTTCATCGTCCAAACGATTTTGAGTGGATCCTCTAAGCACATTGAAGAGTGGATTACACAGATTCCAGATTCTAATGAGCAGAAGGTCATTCAAGTTGCCTACATCAAAAGCAAAAAAGTCACTGAGGTTCTTCCTCCTAAACTCGCAGGTAAAAACATGGAAAGCTATAACCGTGGCAAGAAAATCTATGAAATAAACTGTTTCGCCTGCCACGGTAACGACGGTCTGGGTCTACTGGACATGGGACCACCACTCGCCAAATCTGACTGGGTGCTAGGCAAACCTGATACCATTACAAAAATTATGCTGAAAGGTATGGAGGGTGAGATCACCGTCTCGGGTAAGAAGTACAAACCAAAGGTAGCTATGATGGCATTTGAAGCAATCATGTCGAACGAACAGATCGCTGATGTCAGTACCTATATTCGCAACAGCTGGGGCAACCATGCCTCGCCTGTGGATGAGAAGTCGGCACAACGAGTGCGTGCCGAAATATCAAAAAGAGCAAACCGCTATCAAGAAGCAGACCTCCGATGAATACGCTGCGGCAAAGGCATCCGTGAGTGACATAAAATTGGGAATAGCCTGGTCTCAAGTAGTGCGCGACTTGCCCGTTTAGATGACACTCTAGAGCTCAAATCATTAGCGTTGAGTAATACTAAGAATTTACTTTTTGGCATGCCTTTTAGTCAAGCTTCAGGCGGTAAGCTTCGGTGGCATTTTTCCAAAAATAGCGCTCGCAGGCCTCCTGTCCTTTAGCGGAAAAATACTCATTCACCAACTTCACGAAACTGGTATAGTCGCCGCTGTTCTTGGTGCATGGCCAATTGCTACCGAAGATGAGACGTTCCTCTCCGAAGTCCTTCCACAGAACATCCAAAGTACTGCGATAGTAATCAATAGTATGCGGCGCAGGTTGTTGGGTGCTGCGCTGATAGAGTCCTGAAACCTTACACCAGACATTCTTGTTTTCTGCGAGCTTCTCGACCGCCGCAACCCAATCCGGATCAGCTCTCTTGCCATCGATGTTGTATCCGAGAACGTGGTTTACGATAATGTGCAGCTCCGGAATGGTGCGCGCCAGCTGATCGACTTGTTTGACAGCTTCGACTCCACCTCCGTTTGCCAATATATCGACACTAAGATCGTTCTTAGCAAGTTCGCGCAGGCTGTTGAGAAATTTTTTGTCCGTGTAGTTGATTTTCGTCTTCTGTTTGCCGTTGCGTGCACGGATACCGACAAGGTGGCTATCCTTCTTCAATTCCATTAACTGTTGGGAGAAATCTTCAGCATAGGGATCGATATTCCCGACAAGTCCGGCGTAGTAGTCATCGCCCTTAACCAGGTCGAGTACCCAGCGATTGTCTTTGGGTAGATCACTGGCCTCAACAATGATAACTGCGGTGAGGCCGCTTGACTTTGAGACCTTTTTAAATTCCGCTGGCAGGTGGGGCTTGTAGAGTACCTTATCGTCCTCCCGCGGCCAAGGAACTCCATCTTCCCGGGATGTGTCGTAGATGTGGATATGGGTGTCAACCATGTGTTTCACTTTGGGAAGCGGCCGGTCGTCAGCGATAGCAATCGTGATCAGTAAAAGGAAAGAGAGTAGGTATTTCATGTTAGTAGGTGTGACTTTATGTCCACCAAATGATTACGCAAGAAGATACCCGCCTGCAATCATCTCCTGGCGGGGGCGGCAGCTTTGTCAGCCTCCCTCACCCTCCATGACACCTCATTTTCCACTTTTCAATCCCCTCACTCCTGACTGAA
>JBLHPP010000020.1:0-16357 GCA_047624385.1 Crocinitomicaceae bacterium | reverse complement strand
GGCACCTCCGGTAACTACCGACGATGTTGTTTTGTGTCTTTAGGTTTAAAATTTGTAAGCGAAGATTAGATGATTAAATAGAACCCTACGGGCAGGTTTACTTTTCTGCATCATCATCGCTAGTTACTGGAGCTACCCTTAAGGGCACCTCCGGCAACTCCAGCTGTCGGTGTGTGAGTTATTAATTCTTTAAATTTACGAGCGTAGCTCGTTTTTGAAGATAGGCCCCCTTCGGGCTGGAAAGCCTTTCTGCGCAAGGCTGCGATATTCTTAGTTCACGGATAAAAATCCGCTCACTCATCACGCCTAGCCTCGCTTGAAATTCTTTCCAGCACCGCCAACGCTAGTTGCCGGAGGTGCCCTTAAGTGTTTTGGCAAGGTCGCTAAATCCTTCTTTATCAAGATCGGCAACCGGAATAAAGCGCAGAGCAGCCGAGTTCATACAATATCGTAGTCCCGATGGCTCTGGGCCGTCTTTGAATACATGTCCTAGATGGGTATCAGCTTTCACAGATCGGATTTCTGTGCGAGAGCCATCGCGCTTTTCTTTGATTGAAGCTTTAGAGATAGGCTTAGTAAAGCTGGGCCAGCCAGTACCGGAAACATATTTATCCGCCGAACTAAAGAGAGGCTCACCACTAACGATAGAGACGTACACTCCTGGGCGTTTGTTGTCCCAGTAAGTATTCTTGAAAGGTGGCTCGGTGCCATCATGCTGGGTGACTTTATACTGTAGCGGGGTCAGTTCCTCCCTCAACTCAGACTCTGGGGTATTTACCTCTCCACCATCAGAGACTCTGCTACAAGAGGCCAAGAGAAAAATAAGGCCAGTCACGGCTGTGGCCTTGGTGATTATTTGATATTTTACCTTCATTAGGTAAATAAGAGTAGCACACCCCACCGCCTATTCCATCAATTTAAGGAAATAAGGAACAGGGAAGGTTCGAAGGGACTATTAGCACGGGAGACTGAGGCTTTCCTCAGCCCAACATCTGTCGCCTTTAAAATCCCCTCCGTTCTTAGTAGAAAGTGGTTTTCTTGTATGATTCTGCTCGCACTCCAGTGAGGGAATACGCATGGTGATTCAATGAAATTGGCCGTTATTTTTATTACTCTTCTATTTTTCAACCTTCAAGCCGTAGCTCAGGACTGGTATTTCACGGGTGTCCGGACCTACACTGACTTGGGAACGGTAAACAAACAGCCCACGAAGTATGGCTATTCCTGGATCCTTAAAGACAAGGACAAGACTGCTAATCAAAAACTCTTTAAAGAAGCCGCTAAAAAGGCCGATAAATCCGCATCCATCACCTACAAGAGCAGCTCATCCTACAACTTCGTCGCCATATATAAAATTACCGTCGACTCAGCGATGTGGAAGGGAAATAAAAAGAAACGGGTCAGTTATTTCAAGTTTTTTGCAGGGAAGGACGTCGACCAAATCGAGCGTAACCTAGCCAGTGACACCAAGCTCTATCATTATATAGCTAGCGAATGCTACGAATTGATTGATCTTCAGAAAAAGAAAACTGAACTGAATCAGCAAAAGAAAAACCCCGTACTGGGGAGACCGATTCACTAATAGCTATCCTTTCATACTTCCTGGTCAGCCTCTCGATAATCGAGTTTCCCCCGCGCCTTCTTCAGTGAGTGGTACGGCAACTGGCAAATAGTATAACAACAGCGAGCTTCAACCACCCTCTCAAGAGCCTGCTATATGAATGGCATGTAAGTAAGCCATTGGAATCTATATGGGGAAATGAAAACGGACAAAAAAATAGGGGTACAGCTAATTAAAACTGTACCCCTTTCCCTCATAAAAAAGTAACACCTCCCAATGTTACTTCCTAGAAAAATGGTGGGCAGAGAAGGATTCGAACCTTCGTACACTTACGTGAGCAGATTTACAGTCTGCCGCCTTTAACCACTCGGCCATCTACCCATCGTAGAAAATTTAGAATCGCTTTTGATTCAACGGTTAGCACCTCTTGCGAGGCGGCAAACTTCTAGGACGTCCTTCATAAACCTGCAAGCTAAAAATAGATCTTTTTTAGAATTATTTCGCTCGGTTATTGATTCAATAGAAATTCTGAGTGTAGTTTACACAAGCAATGGAGCTCAACCCAGAAATAACTAAGAACAACATAAAGCTAATAGCCAATCGATTAGGATTTTCAGACTGCCGGATTGCTAGCGTAAAACGCGCAACACATGCCGATCGGTATCTAGAGTGGGTCGAGCAAGGCTGTGCTGGAGAAATGTCTTGGCTAGAGAGAAATAAAGATAAAAGAGTGCACCCAGGTGAAGTTCTAGAAGGTGCTCAGTCGATTGTCACCATGGCTCTGAACTATTTTCCTGGAAATCAACCCGCGGACTCCGACTACAAAATTGCTCGATACGCCTGGAATGATGACTATCACGATCTTATTGAAGAAAAGCTCAAAGACTTCGATCTCGCGCTATCAGAAATGGGTGGAAAACAGCGCTACTATGTCGACACCGGCCCTATACTAGAAAGAGATTTCGCTAATGATGCAGGTCTCGGGTGGAATGGGAAATCTACAGTTCAGATTCACAAAGGTTTTGGCACATGGTTCTTCATCTGCGAACTCATCAGCACGCTGAAGATTGAAGCTGATCAGCCATCTGCTGATCATTGTGGAAAATGCACGCTGTGTATTGATCATTGTCCAACTCAAGCGATTATTGGCCCCCGAAAGATGGATGCTCGTCGCTGCATTTCCTATCTTACCATTGAACATGCTGGCTCTATCCCACTAGAACTACGTCCCCTGATGGGTGACCGCATCTACGGCTGTGACGTATGCCTCGATGTGTGCCCATGGAACAGGTTTGCAAAACTCAGCAGAGAAACCAAACTACACGCACGCTCAGAGATCTTTGACCATAATCTCAGAGACTTCCTAAACATGGATATCGAGTCATTCCGTAAGACCTTCGCTAAATCACCTATCAAACGGATTAAGCATAATCGATTTATCCGTAATGTTTGTATCGCAATAGGTAACACGGGGACCGTCGATGACATCCAACTCTTAGAGCCCTTTGCAACCGGCGATGACCCTCTCATCTCAGAGCACGCTCAATGGGCAATCGAGGAAATCCAAAGAAAATCCTCAACCGCGTAGCGATTGGATGGTGGAATGAAACATTTCTACCGCGAAAAATACGAAAAGAACGAAAGTGGTGGACGATGAAACATTCCTACCACGAATCCACACGGATCTCACGAATCAGGACAAGCAAGTAAAACTGCGGCTTATCCTCAGAACTATCCCTACTCTAAATTCTAAATTCTAATCCACCAATCAAAAATGGCACTCTATTACTAGAGTGCCATTGTGAAAATTTGGTGTTCGATGCAGAATTAGTGTGCGCGACAGAATTCCTCGAAACGAGAAACGCCTTCGTTAAGTACATCAAGAGTGGTACAGTAACTGATACGAATGCAGCTATCATTACCGAATGCGATACCAGGAACAGCAGCAACACGGTAGCGGTTGAGCAATTTGTCACAGAGATTCACTGACTTCATGCCAAGCTTCTCACAGTTGACAAAGAAGTAGAATGCTCCTTCAGGCTCAACTATGCTGATATTTGGGATAGCCTGGAGGCGAGCCAGCATGAACTGACGGCGCACATCGTACTCAGCGCGGAGGTCTTCCACGAAGGTGCTTTTCTGCTCTAGTGCAGCAAGTCCGCCGTACTGGGCAAAGGTACAGGCATTCGAAGTTGTGTGTCCCTGAATCTTACTAATCGCGTCAGCAATAGGCTCAGGTGCAGCGATCCAACCGAGACGCCAACCAGTCATAGAGTATGCCTTTGAGAAGCCACCCACTGTGATTGTGAGGTCGTAGAGTTCCTTACTAAGCGAAGCGATGCTTACATGCTTTGCTTCATTGTAAATGAGGTGCTCGTAGATTTCGTCGGACAAGATAACAATATCTTCTAGAAGAGCCACATCACCGAGAGCTTTAAGCTCGTCAGCTGTGTAGACTGCTCCAGTTGGGTTACCAGGAGAGTTAATGATGATCATTTTGGTGAGACCAGTCATGTTTTCTTCAAACTCTTCAGGAGTAAGCTTCCAGCCATTTGCTTCTTTAGTCTCTACAATCACTGGAATACCACCAGCAAGACGTACCATCTCCGGATAAGATACCCAGTAAGGAGCTGGGATGATGACCTCATCACCTTCTTCAACAATCGCAATGATTGCATTCATGCAGGAATGCTTAGCTCCACTATTGACGACAACCTGACGGGCGCTGTAGTCGAGCCCGTTTTCTCTCTTGAGTTTCGCGGCAATTGCCTCACGAAGCTCAGGAATACCAGCTGCAGGAGTGTACTTTGTCTTACCTTCCTGAATGGCTTTGATTGCTGCTTCTTTGATGAAATCTGGTGTGTCGAGATCTGGCTCGCCGCCAGCAAGTCCATAAACCTCTTCACCCTTGGCCTTCATTGCCTTAGCCTGATTTGTGATGCTAAGAGTCAGAGAGGGAGTGACCTGAGCTACGCGTGATGATATGCTTTCCATTGTAGTCTATATATAAAATGATTCGCTCCCAAATGGCGAATTCTCAAAATTTTAGAAACTAGGAGATCGCCCTCAAGAGTCGCTGCATTTCTTAAATGCATCCACTCCAGCTTGCAAGAGAAATGGCATTTACTGACAAGAAATTTTCAGCAACGCAACCATCACTATCGCTTGCCTCCACGTGCCGATACCCACTTACCTTTTCTAATTACTTGAGAAAGTTGCAAGCCCGCCTTCTCTGCGGCTTCAAGTGTGGGCTCCCATTGCTCAAAAAGGATCCCTGAGACAATAAAATCGCCCTCATCTTTCAAGGATTTTTCAATCGTCCCAAATGCTTGCTGAAGAATTGTAGAAAACAGATTAGCCACAACGACTTCCCATTGCTGATGAGGCGTCCACTCCAGCACGTCTTGCTCTAGAATCTTGATACCATCCAGCTTGTTTAGAACCAAGTTTTGCTCAGAAACACGTACTGCTTGAGGATCATAGTCATGTGCTTCGCATTTTTTAGCGCCGAGCATCCTTGCTGCAATTGCCAGCAAAGCCGTACCACACCCTAAATCAAGCATCTGCCAATCTGTTCCCTTTCGTTCACGTGCGACATCTACTAACAACCTCAAACAAGTAGAGGTCGTGGCGTGGTCGCCAGTGCCGAAAGCCATCTCAGCCGGCATTCTAATAACATGTTTCTTTGGAAATTCTTTTTGCAGCTCGCTTACCACCCCACGTTCACGACTTCCTGTAATGAGTAGTGCATCACGAATCTTCAACGGAGGACGGGCCACCTCACTCAACGCCGCCCAGTTTCGCTCTTTCACGAGGCGAATGGAGCCACCAAATTGCTCCTGAATTCTCTTTGCCTCTTCTTCAGTGTTGCAATACACCTCCACTCGGACCGATTTCCCCCCCTTGATCTCATTGATCACACTATTCGGGTTTCCATAAAAGCGCTCTTCCCAAGCGTCGAGCCACTTGACTGATGATAGTTTGGACCAATGCCACATAAATTAGTAGTTAGAGTAACGAATCGCTAAAAGCAAGAATATAGCAATGTCACTGAATCGAATCACCCAACAAAAAAGCGAATCACTTGAGACTCGCTTTTTTAGCATATCCGATGGAGCGGGTGAAGAGATTCGAACTCTCGACATCGACCTTGGCAAGGTCGCGCTCTACCACTGAGCTACACCCGCTTTATCGGAATATTTTTACAACAGACCCAAATCCTATAAAGAAAATGGAGCGGGTGAAGAGATTCGAACTCTCGACATCGACCTTGGCAAGGTCGCGCTCTACCACTGAGCTACACCCGCTTTGTTGTCTGCGGCGGCGATTTTCTACACCCTCACCAATTCTGCGCAAGCATTTTTTGACACATTCTTCACACTCATCTCCCCAACTACAAAAAGACCAAGCACTTCGGTCAATCGATTTTATTCCCGAACAATGGTTCTCGACTCATGCATATGAGAATATTAGTTTACACCTCATGAAATCTTGCCTTTTTATAATCATCGGAGTCCTCATTCTAGCAGGGCTAGTACTATCGCTAGGCACCCTCTTCTTTATCAGCGCTGACACTAAAGTAAAAGAGGCTGGAGTTGAGACTGAAGAAGTTACTCCCTAGGTCGACTAAGTGGTATAACACCCGTAAATAACAAAAAGCCGCACCTCTTACGAAGTGCGGCTTTGTTTTGATTAGATTCGTTGAACGAATTAAGCTTCTACTGGAGCTTCTTCAGCTGGAGTTTCGGCTGGAGCTGAAGAATTCTTCAGCTCGCGAACTGCGGCACGGATAGACATCTTCACGCGACCCTTGTCGTCGATACCGATGCACTTAGCCTTCACCTTGTCGCCAACGCTAACAACGTCTTCAGTCTTATCTACGCGGCCTTCAGCAAGCTCGGAGATGTGGATGAGTCCGTCCTTACCAGGAAGAACTTCAACGAATGCACCGAACTTTGTGCAGGAAACGATCTTACCGTCATAGATCTTGCCGATTTCAACTTCAGCAAACATCTGGTTGATCATCTCTTTAGCGCGCTCGAGTGACTCATTCTTAGAAGCGTAGATGTGGACTGTGCCGTCATCTTCGATATTAAGGTCAGCACCAGACTCAGCCTGGATAGCTTTGATATTCTTGCCGCCAGGTCCGATAAGCATACCGATCTTGTCAGGGTTGATCTTCACAGACTCGATACGTGGAGCGTGCTCAGAGATAGTTGCTACATCAGTGATCACTGAAAGCATCTTATCGAGAATTACTGCGCGACCTTCTTTAGCTTGGTAGACAGCCTCTTCGAGGATGCTAAGTGGGATTCCGTCGAGCTTGAGGTCAAGCTGGTAGGAAGTCACTCCGTTTGGAGTACCACAAAGTTTGAAGTCCATGTCACCATAGAAATCTTCAGAACCGATGATATCGAGGAGACGCTCATATTTAACCATTTCACCAGCATCGTTGAAGTCAGTAACGAGACCAACAGAGATACCTGAAACTGGAGCCTTGATCGGAACACCTGCACCGAGAAGGGACATTGTGCCTGCACAGACTGTCGCCATTGAAGATGAGCCGTTTGACTCAAGAACTTCGGAAACGGTACGGATAGCGTACGGGAAATCTGCTTCGTCAGGGATCACTGGTGCGATAGAACGCTCAGCGAGGTTACCGTGACCGATTTCACGACGGTTGAGACCACCGAAGCGGCCTGCTTCACCAACCGAGAACGGAGGGAAACTGTAATGAAGGATGAAGCGCTTGCTATCTTCGCCACCAGCGTAGTTGTCGAAGTACTGACGCTCGTCAGCGGGTGCGAGTGTGGATACTGCAAGTGCTTGTGTTTCACCACGAGCAAAGAGTGCAGAACCGTGAACGCGTGGAAGGAGACCTTCTTCAGCGAAAAGCTCGCGGAGGTCAGCTGGCTTGCGGCCATCTGCGCGAACACCTTTTTCAAGGATAGAAACGCGGAATGCCTTCTTCTGGAGGTATTCGAATGCTTGCTCGATCTGGAAGTCAGTTGTCTCAGGGAAACGCTCCATGATTGCTGCTTCTACTTCTTTACGAAGTGCTCCAACTTTAGTCGCACGCTCAACCTTAGTAGCAGCGTAGATCGCACCTTCGATGCGGTCACCTGCCACTTCGTAAGCGATGTCTAGGAGATCTTGCTCAGCCACAGAAACTGTGAATGGACGAGTCTCTTTACCAGCAAGAGTCTTAAGCTCTACCTGAGCAGCTACGAGGAGTTCTACTTGAGTCTGAGCGAAGTAGAGTGCCTTGACGAATTCCTCTTCAGGAATCTGGTCAGCACCACCTTCGATCATGATCACGTTCTTCTCGTCACCTACGTAAACGAGGTCGAGGTCGGACTCTTCACGTTGGTCGAATGTTGGGTTCACAATGAACTCACCTTCAACACGACCCACACGCACTGCACCGATTGGGCGAGCGAACGGGATGTCTGAGATAGAAAGCGCTGCAGAAGCACCGTTCATCGCGAGGATGTCAGCGTCGTTCACACCGTCAGCAGAAAGCATGAGTGCAACGATCTGAGTCTCGTAGAGGTAACCCTTAGGGAAAAGTGGACGTAGAGGACGGTCAGTCATACGGCATGTGAGAATCTCCTTCTCAGTTGGACGACCTTCACGCTTGAAGTAGCCACCAGGGAAAACTCCAGCAGCAAATGCGCGTTCTTTGTATTCAACGGAAAGCGGGAACCATGACTGACCCGGCTTGATTTTTGTGAGTGAACAAGCAGTCACGAGAACTGTTGTATCACCTGATCTTACGACTACTGCGCCGTCAGCGAGTTTAGCCATTTTACCAGTTTCAAAACTGATAGGATTCGCGCCGACTTGGCCCGTAACTGTATGTATATTCATATTCATAATCTTCTTTTTTCTTCTTTTTACGTCAGCCCCCACATCTATCTACTAGCTGCGAGAGGTTGTTACTTTGAAACCTTAGTTATCTAAAATCTCAGGAAGTAATGATGATGACGTCCCATCATTGCTCCCCATTTCAATCTGTGGACACATTCTCAGTGCGTCGCCATCAGTCGGAAACCAACAGCCTTTTTTAACGAGAAAAGGTGCTGCATTATAGAATGCGCACCCTAAAGGAGAAAGGTCACGGAGAACCGTGACCTTTCGAAAGTAACTTAGCGACGTAGACCAAGACCTTTGATGGCCTTCTGGTAACGCTCTTCTGATTTACCCTTAACGTAGTCAAGAAGCTTACGACGACGTGAAACCATCTGCAGAAGCCCGCGACGGCTGTGGAGGTCCTTCTTGTTTGCATTCATGTGATCTGTAAGATGTAGAATACGTACAGTAAGAAGTGCAATCTGGTAATCGGCACTGCCAGTGTCACCTTCGTGAAGCTGGAAGTCTTTCGGGTTGATAGTAATATCGCTCATTTTGAATTTAATGTGTTCAGGGCCAGTCCTTCATTGAACCAGACCTCCCTATTCGGGACGCGGGTTATTAACCCCCTTAAATCGATAAAGCAAGCATTATTCAGCAAGCGAGTAGACCAATTTTCTATAGATCCCTTTATAATGAAACTTCCTACCGCAAAAAAGACCAAAAATGCGAAAAGACCAGCGCAATACAGCATCTCTACCACAAATCCCATCAATCGTACGAATGATAAGATCGGAACTATTTCTCCGAAACTTCTCGCCAGTGGCTGCAGACGCCACAGCGCATCTTAGACCTTATCCACCATTGACCAATGACTATTGACCAATAACCACAACAAATTCTCTTGCAAGCCACTACTCAGTCCTCTAATCCACAGGCATGGCAACAGAAACAACTCTTATCCTTTTCAAACCTGACACGATCGAAAAGAACCTTTCAGGCACAGTACTCGAGCGCTTCCTCAAGCAAGGTCTCGTTATCCGCGGCATCAAAATGATGACTCTCAGCGACGCACTTCTCGCCGAGCACTACTCACACGTAGCCGACAAACCTTTCTTCCCTAGCATCGTTGAGTTCATGCAGAAGACTCCTGTCATCGCTCTCGCCCTCGAAGGTGACGGCGCAATCGGCCGCGTTCGCGACCTGCTCGGACCAACCAACTCCGAAGAAGCACCCGCTGGGACACTCCGTGGAGACCTCGGCGAAAACATGATGGTGAATGTGTGTCACGCATCCGACAGCCAAGAATCAGCAGCTGCTGAAATCAAACGCTTCTTTAACGAAGACGAAATATTCAGCATCTAGCTCCCCTCTCTCTTTCAAAACGCCTTCTAGTTCATGGCTAGTAGGCATTTTTTTGTCTTTTTACTGAGCTGTAGAATCTAGCTTTTTCTTGTAAGCTCGAACACTCCAATTTAACCTGGAAAAAACCATAAGCATATCATCCGCTTTTTTTTGTGAGAAATGCGCCAGCCTCCCATCCGCTAAAGCCCCTTCAAAGGATAATTTGAAGCTAAGGATATTTTGCTCGAGTAATTTATAATCACTCTCTAGGTAGGTATTCTCCATCCCCTTTCGCTTCATTTCAACTTCACGATAAACGAGAATACTTTCAGCTGCCACTGCTGCAGTGAGGGCATCACCCGGATCATTCAATCTACCCTCACAAGCTTTAAGCGTGTTTTGAGAAACTTGATAGAGCGCCTCGAAGTCACCAGCCTCAGCAGCAAAATTCGAATACACAGTATAGTTACCCTGGTTGGTCGGATCCATCTCGTACGCCAACGTCATCAACTCTATCAACTTATTCTTTTCATAGGCTAGCGCCTCAGCACTCCGGTAGCCAGGAATGTTATTTTGCCGAATACCACTCTCAAGCTTTCGCAAGCTTAGCTTCAGCTCAATCATCTTTGTCCGACCCTCGACGCTTCCCCCTCCATGACTCACTCCACAAGTTTCACAATCCTCCCCGTCAACGACATGTTTATGCCCTATCCCACCATGGTGGATAATACTCACTGGATCTTGTAACGCAGCACCCACAATTTCACCATACGGACTAGACTTAAGCTCCAGAGGATTCAACTCCCTCAGAGCCCGTTCGTCATTAGTTCGCTGAAAACCATCGACAACAAGACCCACTCCCAGGGCCAATAGAATAATGACGATTAAATACTTCATTTTTGTTTGGGGGTGAATGTTAGATATGCGCAAACACTCAGTAAAATGCTCAATCCCGCTAAATATTCAAAAACTCCAATAAACTCAGGTGTCGTCAAAGCTCCCTGTTGATGCACAAAGCGATGCGTCAGATCTGCTAAATAGAAATGCGGCAACAACACATAGATAGCATCAAGCGCGAAAATATCTTTCGACAAAACGATCTTCTCCACGGCCAAAACTAAATAAAAGCCACACAGATAGATAAACAATCCCCCAGAGTAACCCACCAGTGCACCGAAACGAGAAGCCAAAGCTATCACAAATTGATTCACAGCCGACACTACTACCAGAAAAAACACTGCGTGCTGTATATTTAACACAAGCCAATGCTGCAACTCGGTCTCCCCACCAGGAGCTGCAGCAAAGACGCACACCGCCACCGCAACTACGACCATCAAGAAGGCAAACAACATCGTCGTCAACCAAAGCCCACAGAGCTGCGAAGACTTAGTCAACCCACCGCTCAGAAAATATTCTCCGAGTCGTGAACGCACGTGCTCCCCCCCCATACTTGCCGCATTGTAAACTAGCCAAAAACAAGCTGCCACCCAGACTAACTGCCATGCGGCTTGCGCAATGGCTGGCCGACTCACCGAAGGATCGACCTGAAGGTTCGTCATCTGCTGCAACACAAACGGCAGCACAGCTAATAGGAATAGCACCAAAAATATCGATTTTTGCCGGATTGCTGTCGCTAGAGATAATTTAAATATTTTATACATCTTACTTCTTCACATTTTATTTTAGAGAATTCTTAAGCACACCCCAGCTACTACCCTGATCACTACTGGCACTAGTAATCTCACCATCAGAAATAAGCACCGCACTATTGATCGCCATACTATCAAAATCTGGGTGGCAACTCACCAAACGACAAATCCCATCCTCATGGTCAGACCAGTATTCTAAAAATGCCTCACGCACGTATGAGTCTAAACCCGTGAACGGCTCATCTAACAAAATCACATTTCCAACATCTAGATCACAACTAAACTCAGCCATCAGCCAGCTAATTTTACGCTTATTTCCAGTAGATAAATTGCGATAATTCTTTTTCAAATCGAGCTCTATACCTTCAGCAAAGGAGAAACACTCCTTTAAACGCCCCTTAGGTATGAGAGACCTCAAAATAACCTGAGCAGACAAATGGTTATTATACTCAACATCTTCCGGTACAAATTGAAGCTGCCCCTGCGTCAGCGCTCGCCCAGCCACAGAAGCCAAACTCCCTGCTATGGTGCGCAGCAAAGTTGTCTTACCCCGGCCATTACGGGCTAGAAGGTAGTGTGTCCCCTCTCCTAGATCAATCTCCTCTTTAGTTTTCGCGATAGAGTCATTTTTATACCCTATAACGAATCCTGGGGGGATAGTTATTCTACATTTACCTTCCATTTATCTAGAACTTAACCAAAAAAAATCAACAGCTCAAGAGAGAAATAGCACTCCCGTAATCATTACTCTGATAGCTCCTCACTCTAACGTACCTCGAACCCTTTCAAAAAATATTAGGACGGGTCAAAAGCATGAATCAGACTTAAATCTAAACCTAACATTTTCTTAAAAGAACAAAAATCCACCTCAATTCTCCCCATAGAACCGAAAATAATACGCGCATAATGAACACTCCGCGCTTCATACTTTAAATACACGTAACCCACTAAATATCAACAATCAAAACTCTCACTTAAAAAACGCATTACTAGAAAAAAAGCAAGAATATTCAAATTTAGGTGTTGCCAACTTCCCGAAATCTATTTAAGTATGAGAGCACTAAAACGATAGTCTTTTGGTTAAGGATTTATTTGAAGTTCATTTCATCCTTCACAAAAACCATCAAGTTCGCCATAATATTTAGTATCGCAAATTCTCTACAGTAAATTTCATAACCCGATGGAAGCAGCAATCAATATACCTAGTCCACCGCCCTTGCCAACTGAGCACAGCTCACAGGCATTTAGCGAGAATATGTCAGGTAACGACCTACTCAAAATCATGTTTCAGACTTGCCAAGAAAAAGGCGTCTCTGACATTCAGATGCGAGCGAACCGACCGATGTATATTGAGACCCACCACGGAATGGAAGCACTGCCTTATTTGGGCGTACTTAGCGCTGACTCGCTACTGAAGATCTACAAAGCTCTTCTCAACAACAAAGATGACGACTCACACGGCTTTGGTGATGACGCAGAAGAAAAGGATCACGTCCAGGAAGCCTTCGACAAGTTTTTAGAAACGCGGGTTGACGACTTCTCCTGTAGCGGAGTCCAATATGGTGAAAACGGTGAAATATCAGGACGCCTCCGAATCCAAGCCCACTTAAGCGCACCAGGCCTAGGCATCACTTGCCGAATCCTCAACGACTCCATCCCAGAACTTGAATCCCTTGGTATCCTCCCGGATACAATTGAGTCTCTCCGCCAAGGCGTCCTCAAACGAGCTGGTCTTTGCCTTATCACAGGACCGACTGGCTCAGGCAAATCCACAACACTTGCATCGCTCATTGACTGGGCACGCCGCAACCACCCGAAACACATCGTCACCGTCGAAGACCCTGTCGAATACCAATACCCGTTTGACATGGACGACCCAGACGTCCCGGGGATGAAGACACTCGCTCCGTCGATCGTCACACAGCAGGAAGTTGGGCGCGATGTAGCGAACTACCGCCAAGGCCTCAAAGATGTCCTCCGTAAAGCCCCACACATCATCCTCCTAGGAGAGATTCGTGACAGGGAAGCCATGGACACCTGCCTAGAAGCTGCGCAAACAGGCCACCTCGTACTCTCCACTCTCCACACCACTGGCGCGGTAAAGACCATGGGACGTATTTTAGAGATGTACCCGAAAGATAAGCATGCTTCCATTCTCAACCGTCTTGGTGAGATCATGATTTTCATCCACTCCCAAGGCCTCATCACTGGTGTGCACGGCCGGGTACTCACCTACGAGTTCCTTAATAACAACGACGACTCAGTCGGCGCAGCGATTGCGGCCTACGACCGCGGAGCCAGCTCGCTAGAGGATGCCATCCGCCGCTCTGGAAACATCCAGTGGGACAATAATCTACTCAGGCTTCACCAGCAGGGACTCATCTCTCACGAAGCTTTTCAGCATGCTAAACTCGCCAAGTCAGACGACTAAGCATTTTCAAATAGTTCTCCCCATACATAAACAACAAACATAAATAATAAATACCATGAAAATTAATAAATCCATCCGTAAGGCACCTAAAGGTGTAACACTCATCGAGCTATCCGTCGTTATCGCTGTGATTCTCGTGCTCATCTCGGTTCTCTTCATCGGAGCTACCTACTACCGCGACTCAGCGAACAATGCTGCGTGTGTCATCAACCAATCATCCATCCGAAAGGCTGCAGAGTCCTACATGAACATTGAAGGTGTCGTTACTGTCACTACAGCCACACTTTCAGGTGCAACTGGACCAATGAGCGCTGGTCTGCCAGACTGCCCGACAGGTGGAGTCTACGCACTTGCTACTGCAGCAGGAGCTGTTACTAGCATCGCCTGCGATGATGGTCATAGCTAATATCTGATCTTCAATCTGTATCCTAAAGCTAGATATTACAAATATCTGACAGCAAAGGACAAAATTCACCCATCCCCACCTCCCCTAGAAATGAGGTGGGGATTTTTATTCCCCCATCCCCAAAAGGATCTTCGATCAATCCAATACTATACATGAATCTGAGCCAACCAGACGCCCTTTCTTTCCCCCAACGCTACAAGCAGGCTAAAAGCCTGATCAAGCAGACAAGCAGAGCCTGTAACCCCAATTGGTATGCTGACGCACTAGCTATCAACATCCAGCTACACATTTTCGTAGGTAGTGACACAGGAGCTATTTCATACATTCGCAACATGGAGTCGGGAGTATGGGCAAAAGGCCCGAACATCTCACCTGAGATGGAAGAGGACCCGTCACTACTTAAGCCCGTACTTGATGGTATTATTAACGAGCATTGCGCTGAAACGAAAAAACCAGGTATCGGCATCATCCTCTATGTGGCCGATGAATTTTCTACGGCCGAACTCGGGCCTGAGCATCAAAATCCTGCGGAAGTGGCAGAGCTCCGTAAGCTAATCAAGGAGAATCCACGTTCGATTCTAGATGACCACTCCATCTCTAATGAGTCTCACTCTTGGAGGCTCTTCCCCTACCCCGGAGCGGCCAGCGGCCAGCCTTTCGCCACTGCCATAGCATTCACCCGCCGCCACGAACAATTGATGCAGGAGTTTCGGAGCTACGGCGAACAAAACAATCTACCAATCCGCACCCGCGCCATCAGCGCGCCACTCTGTGCCATCAGCGCACTGCCCTGGCTCCTCGAGCAAAAACCCGAAAATGGATTTGTGGCTCTTTACCACTACCCGCAATTCACAGTACTGAGCTTTTTTAATACGCACGGCGACCTCATACTCATCCGGACTCTACAGCACCACGGCAACGTGCCGTTCTCTCCGCAGTCTGCGAGCGCCATCATGACCACCACGGCCTCTCTAGAGCTAGAAGACCCGCACATCTTTATTATTCCAATGGCCGGAGCCGCCCCGATGGGACTCAGTGACTCGCTTTCGAGTATGCTCCCCGACTCACAAGTCATCACTCTCAGCCCCACCAGCTCAGCGCTGCACATTCCAACTGCCCCTAGTGAAAAATCTGCCCCTAGTGATTTAGGCGTCACCCGCGCATGGAAATGGAGCGACCTCGCGGCACAAGCCGCAGTAAAATCTGACCCCCTTCCGGTAGCCGCACCCGAAGAAACTGCCATCCCTGGAGTCACTCGCCCATGGAAGCTCAAAGACATGGCAGCTGTGGCAATGCTTTCCCAAGTTCGACTTGAAGTGGTCTCAACCACCAACCCACCCTCAGCAAGCAACTCAATCTTAGCAGAGAGCCATACATTCAACACTCTCGTGAAAGAGATGTGGCCGATCCAAGATTTCCTCCCCCCAACCACTGCAGAAACTGCACTCTACCCTGATCAAGTAGAGATGAAGCTCCTAAAGTTAAGTAAATGGATCAAACTTGCCGCAACCTGCCTAGTCATAGGCTTACTCGCAAAGCTTGGACTAGACGTCTCAACATCCAGCTCAGACCCAGCATGGGGGTATGAAACTCAGATGCCTGAGCTACAGATTCAGAGCTACAAAAGGAGTAATCTAGAATACAATAAACTCAACAACCTACTCAGCGATCGCTCCCGTGCATGGAGTAACATGGAGCTACTCGCACGACTCATCCCTCCAAAACAAAATATTACCGTAAAGGATTTCAAATATAAAACCTCTATCCAGGCTAGCAATGCAACTAGTCGGCGTATTCCCATCATCCGTACATGGGTCATCACAGGTAGCGGAGACTCAGCTGCCAGAAATTACCTCGACACGCTCAATTCTGCTACAGTGATGGAGGGGGTTTTTGAAGACACCTACCAAGGAACATTAGATGAATCCTTTAACGTGGGTGTTGCAAATCGAAAGCCGCGGTCAGCCATCGAAATCAAAAGAGCCGTCAACTCAACCCGTCAAAACAGCACAGTATCGACACATGCTTTCGAATTTAAAATGACAATCACCCAACGGCTGGACAACAAAGATGAACTCACTCTGCCGCTAGCAAAGAAGAAATAACCAACACCA
>JBLHPP010000019.1:0-16672 GCA_047624385.1 Crocinitomicaceae bacterium | reverse complement strand
GCCATCGAAGTGAGCCAGCAGCAATTTGACTGCGGTGTTCTTTGTTGCACATCTGGCGTTGGTGTCAGCATGGCAGCTAACCGCTTCATCGGAGTTCGCGCTGTGAATGTGCAGACAGTGGAAGACACTGTGGTTGCACGTGAGCATAACGATGCAAACATCCTTTGTCTTGGTCAGAAGCATGTGGATGAAGCCACGGCTATCGCTATGGTTGACGCATTTCTTAGCACAGAGTTTGAAGGTGGTCGCCACGAAACGCGCATCAATAAAGCATCAGGTAGCGCTATCGCGGTGTCTGATCCGTCGGTTTTTGAAGCCATCCAAGAAGAAGGTCTCCGCCAGCGCAACAACATCGAGTTGATCGCATCTGAGAACTTCACCTCTATGGCAGTGCAGGAAGCCCAAGGTGGTCTCCTCACTAACAAGTACGCTGAAGGCTATCCAGGCCGCCGTTGGTATGGTGGTTGTGAGAATGTGGACGTAGTAGAAACAATTGCGATTGATCGTCTCAAGGAGCTTTTCGGAGCGGACCACGCCAACGTGCAGCCTCACTCCGGCTCGCAGGCAAACACCGCGGTTTATTTTTCAGTGCTCAAGCACGGCGACAAGATCCTCACAATGGATCTAGCTCACGGCGGGCACCTGACGCACGGTCATAAGGCAAACTTCTCTGGTAAGTTTTATGAAGTTCAGCACTACGGTGTGAGTGAAGTCGACGAGAGAATCGACTACGATGCTCTCGAAGCAGCAGCAGTCGAGTTTCAGCCAGCACTCATTACAACTGGTGCATCTGCTTACCCGCGTGAAATCGATTTCGAGCGTATGGGGCAGATTGCTAAGAAGGTTGGAGCATACCTCTTCGTAGACATGGCACACATCGCCGGTCTCGTGGCAGCGGGGGTTCACCCGAACCCTGTGCCGCACGCAGATTTTGTTACTTCTACTACCCACAAGTCCCTCCGTGGACCACGTGGTGGTGTGATTCTTTGCAAAGCTGAGCACGCTAAAAAGATTGATTCCACAGTTTTCCCAGGCATCCAGGGAGGTCCACTGATGCACGTGATCGCAGGCAAGGCAATTTGTTTTGGCGAGGCGCTCAAGCCAGAGTTCAAGGAATACTCAGTGCAGGTAGTGAAGAATGCGCAAGCAATGGCTGGCCGTCTAGCTGAGCACGGTTACCGCATCGTTTCTGGTGGTACCGACAATCATCTTTTCTTGATGGACTTCCGTCCAAATGGTCTCGATGGTTCAATCGTTTCCACAGCTCTTGATGAAGCTGGTATCACAGTCAACAAGAACTCTATTCCGTTCGACACTGCTGGGCCATTCAAGCCAAGTGGTATTCGTATAGGCACTCCAGCAATCACGACTCGTGGGATGAAGGAAGATGATGTCATCAAGGTGGCTGATCTTATCCATGCGGCAATCGAAGGCCGAGAAGACGAAGCTAAGCTCGAAGAAATCCGCAACGAAGTCTACGACTTCAACCGCGCATTCCCGCTTCCTCGCTAATTCCTTTAACAGACAAGATCTAATAAAAAGCCTCCGCTCAGTATCTGAGCGGAGGCTTTTTTTGTGAGTTGCCAGGCTTGTTAATCGAAATACGCTTTAGTTTATTGGAAGTTCGATGTAGCCACCGTTATTTTTTTAGCGGCAGTGGGTGCCTTTATTCTGAAGTGAGCGCTGGGTCCCCATTATTCACAGCGATGAATTCGATACGAGGGTAAATTCCCTGGGTGATCTAAACCAGTTGCTTGAGGTTGGCGCGAATACGATACCCTTGGCGCTGAGGCTGGGTGCCGACCTTGGCAAGCCAATCAACGATGTCCGCTTCGAGTTCGCTGCAGGAATCATCCCACGTTTCTGTTTGCTTGAGAATATGAATGCATTCTTCAACGTTGGAAAAGTAGACATCATCGGCGCCGGTCTCTTTTAGCAAGTGAAGCTCATTCTGGAGCTCTTTAAAAAAGGCGAGTTCGTAGCCTTCACCAGCCTCACGTGCGGCGCGTTCTAGTGAAATTGTTACTGGTGGAGCTAGCTGCACCAGAGCATTGGCTATCGAGCCGTAGCCAATCCTGCTGAGCATGTGGGCGAGCCGTATATAGAGGTCTTCTATCTTGAGTAGACGCAGCGAGCACTTGTGTTCGAGGTAATGGATGACTCCTTCGTAAACGTCTTCGGTGAAGGCAAATTCTTCTTGCTGAGCACGTGCTGCTGCTTGTTCGATGGCCTTGCGTATCCATTGAGTGCTGTAGCCTGTGACTTGGTAGCGTCCTACTTGGAGGACTGGGAGGTTACCGACGATGCAGATCATAGTTTTTTGAGGTGGGGTTTAGTCTTTAAAGAGGGGACGCTGGAGGGCGTTGCTGTGGGAGCGATTTTCGAGCTTTTGAATCTCGCGGATGAATTCACCCACGTCTTCAAACTGGCGGTACACCGAGACGTAACGCACGTAGGCAACCGGATCGATGTCATGGAGTTTGTCCATGACCTTGATCCCAATGATTTTTGATGGGCATTCTGAGAGATGGTCTTTGTGGAGCTCTGCTAGAATTTCTTCTACTGCACGGTCAAGACGAGCCATTGAGACTGGGCGTTTTTCACATGCTTTCACGAGACCTCGGAGGAGTTTCTCACGGTTTATAGTTTGGCGGGTGCCATCGCGCTTGACTACGCGGAGCTCAGTGCGCTCGATTTGCTCGTAGGTCGTATAGCGATAGTTGCACTTGAGGCATTCGCGACGGCGACGCGTGGTCGTTCCGTCTTTCGACATCCGAGAGTCGATGACTTTATCTTCGAGAGATCCACATTGAATACAGCGCATAAATACAGGTGAGTTGCTTCGGGTATGAGAAGGATACTGTGTGAAGTCTATGCTAAAGTTGACGAAAAAAATCATGCTTTCATCATAGTTAAGTGATCCGAACTAAAAGTTTTAAAATGATTGAGTAATGAGCGAGTTGTTCACAAAAATGAGCCTACTTTTGTAAAATATTCTCTCTTGGCAAAAGTAGGTTCAAGTGCATAGTGCCGCAGCAATGAGCGAGCAGCCGACCAAATTACTTGAGAAGTCTGAAGGAGTTTCCATGCGCCAAGATCTAATGGTGCTGACGAAGGTGCGTTTGAACGTGTTTGTGCTGATTACGACACTCTTTGGTTTTATATTAGCTTCGAAGTCTTTGGCGGGTGGATTCACATGGGGGATGATTGATTGGTGGCTTTTGTTTCACGCATTGTTAGGAACGGCCGCCGCTGCATTTGGTTCTGCCGCATTTAACCAGTTGATGGAGATCGAGCAGGATCGCAGCATGGCCCGCACCAAGAATCGTCCCTTGCCGGCAAACCGTATGAGTGTGACGTCAGCCTTTATCATTGGCTGGGGGCTTTCCGCATTTGGAGTGATTCATCTAGGTAATATGGTGAATGCTGAGGCTGCCTATATCGCCGCCGCAACGATCGCAATTTATGTTTTTGCCTACACCCCGATGAAGCGTGAGCACTCGTCAAATACTTTAGTGGGAGCCATCCCAGGAGCAACTCCACCGATGATTGGTTGGGCTGCGGCTGGTGGAACTTGGTACGCGATGGAGTCTTGGTATTTATTTACTCTGCTTTTTTTATGGCAATTACCTCACTTCGTAGCAATCAATTGGTTTTGCCGTGAGCAATACGAGGAGGCGGGCTACAAGATGTGGTCGAATGGTGATGTGAGCGGAAAGAAGACGGCTCGCTTGGCTCTGATCTACTCTGCGATGCTTGCTTTACTCGCTCCCTTAGCCTGTTTACCAGGAATCGGAATGGCTGGTTGGGCATTTGGTGTCGGTGGTTTTTTAGCTGGCGCCTATATGTGTAAGTTGTCGGTCGATTTTGGTCGCATTGGCGATCGGAAATCAGCTCGGAAGCTATTCTTTTTCACTCTGCTCTATTTACCTTTTGCATTAGCTCTGCTGACCTTCAGTTGGAAATGAGCTAACTAGTACTCACTTTATTTTATCATTATGAATGCTTCTGAACTAGAACCAGCTGACCGAGATCCGAGGGCGATTCGCCGTACTGTGATCATTCTTTCTATCTTAATGCTCGTTGGTGGTACCGCGATCTGGTGGAAGTACACGCAGCAACAAGAGCGTGATAAAGAAGAGGTTGTCGATGGCCGTTCGCCTCGGATATATCGACTCACTAAAAACTTTGCAGGTGTCTGCCAAGATGGCCAGAGCCGTGGGCTAGATCAACTAGAGGGTAAAGTCTGGGTGGTCGCTCCAATCGTGCCCAATCACCCAGAAGAAAATCGGATTCAGCTGGCTAAGATGAAGGAGCTAGCGGATCGCTACAAAGGGCGGAAGGATTTCCACCTCGTTTGCCTTTCCGTGGCAGATCCGACTGAGCATGGCTACGAGGAGCTGGCAAAAATTGCTAAAGAATTGGATGCGGACATCAGTCAATGGTGGTTCATGGCGGCTGGCGAAGAAAAAATGATCGGGTTCCTGAAGGATCATTTAAAAATGGCTCACATCAAGGAGCGTACTGGTGCTGAGGCTGAGAAGCTAGGCAAGCATAACATCGCAGCTCAGCTCCGAGTCGTCGACCAAAGCCGACGTGTGCGTGGGGAATTCCAGCACTTTGACTTCGATTTTGCACACTTTAAGACAGAGGAGACCAAGAAGGATATAGCCGCTGACCCTGGGCTGCTAGATCGACTCAAACCTGATGAACGTAAAGTCGCTGAGTTCTATCTAGATATGGACGCTGAGTGGACTAAGCGGATGCACAAAGTGATCGACTACACATTTACCGAGACTGAGCCAGATAGCGACCCAGACTACATAACAGCGATTGTTGTGGTGGTGGGAATTCTCGGGTTTGTAATTTTACAAGTTCTCCGTTTGCGCAAACGTGCAAAAGGGTAGAGAGTGCTCCGGTTAAACAACTCATATTAATTTAGAATGAAGGATAAAACTAAGATCATCATGATATACTCGGGGGTGGCTGCGCTCTCTGTGATTCTGCTCGTGTTTTTTAATTTCTTGGGAGAACAACGTAAGCTTGCAGCGTCTGAAAGTGTAAAATCGAAGCGGCAAAAGGCCTCGATCGAGCAAGTGGTTAAGCCTCTCACCTTATATGGTAAGCAGATAGGCAGAGATCTTAAAGGTCTGAATCAGGATGGTGAGTCCGTTAGCCTTTTTGATCTTAAAGGTAAGGTCGTAGTTTTTGCACAGTTTTACTCACGTTGTAATATGTGTTTAGGGTATAATAAAATCATTATGCAAGAGCTGCATGAAGAGCTCAAAGATAACCCAAATGTGCATTTCGTGACTGTCACACTCGACCCAGAATTTGACACACCTCAAAAACTGAAAGAGTCGGCAGAAGTCTGGAATGCTGAGACTAAGTCATGGTGGATGCTAAATGTGCCAAAGGATGAGCTTACCGATTTCTGTCGCGAGGAGCTATGGTACATCGATTATAAAGACAATGCCAAGAAGACTAGCGCATCGGATGCTATCACCCACGATATGGGGATTGCGGTGATTGATACTGAATCAAAACTTCAGGCAAAGGTGAACTTATTTGAGTTGCTCTCTAAAGATAAAAATGACCTTTATCAGTTGAAGAAGAGCCAATTACTCGAAGTGATTGAGCTCTCATTGAAAGGCGCAAACCATAACGAATAGCCGATGTCGTCCTATAAGGAATACCTCCAGCGTGAACCTAAGTTAGCGCTCTCAAAGTCACTCAAGATCACGGCATGGGCTTTGACTGCAGTGGTGTTAGGTCTGGTCGGGCTGATGCGTCGACCTGAACTGAAGATTACTTTGCCGGATGGCTTTAGTTTTTCATTTCTTCCACCAGTCCATGCCACGCTGAATAGTATAGTAGCAATCGCTTTGGTGGTTGCTGTGTTGGCGATTAAGAACAAAAATGTGAAGTTGCACACGAGAGCTATCAGTGTGGCTATGATTAGCTCGGTGCTCTTTTTGCTCTGTTACGTGGCGTACCACTTTACTACCGCTGAAACTCTGTTTGGTGATCTTAATCGTGACGGAGTTGTAGATGCGTTGGAAAAGGGTCGGGCTGGTAGCACGCGTACGATTTATTTCGTTTTCCTAATCAGCCACATCATTTTAGCGGGAGTGAGCCTCCCATTCATCCTATTCACATGGATCAACGGGCTGACCAACCAATTTGCAAAGCACAAGAAGCTGGCGCGCTGGGTGTTCCCGATGTGGCTTTATGTGGCGGTCACTGGGCCGATCTGCTATTTCCTTCTCAAGCCCTACTATTGAGAAGTTATAATATTAGAAAAATTAGATTAATGAAGGTTATCCGATACCAAGACGCTGAGTATGCTGAGTTTGTACAGCAACTAGACCGCCAGGCCATTCCGAGCGCAGATCTCTATGAGACTGTCTCAACCATCGTGGAAGCAGTAAACCTGGGTGGCAACAAGGCTGTGTATGAGTACACTGAGCGATTCGATAAATTAACTCTGACCGACGAGACCCTCTATGTGAGTGAGGCTGAGCTAGCCGAGGCTGAAGCTCTGGTAGAGGACTCGGTGAAAGAGGCTATCGCGGCATCTAAGAAGAACGTCCATGCCTTCGCCCGCAAGAGTATGCGGCAAGACTGGAGCTTCACGAATAATGAAGGAGCCGAGGTTGGCGAGCGTTTTGTTCCTTACGACCGTGTTGGAGTTTACGTGCCCGGCGGTAAAGCCCCGTTGGTATCTACCGCATTGATGACCGCTGCTATTGGCCAGGCAGTGGGGGTGACTAATATTTTAGCCGCCACTCCTGCGGGTGTGAACGGTAAGGTGAATCCATCTTTGCTCTACGCTCTTAAAGAATCTGGTGCGACTCAAATCATCAAGGTAGGTGGAGCTCAGGCGATCGCAGCGATGGCATTAGGCACCGAGACGGTCGAGCCCGTTGAGAAAATTTTTGGACCGGGAAATAGCTTTGTAGTCGAAGCCAAGCGCCAATTGGTAGGAGCGGTTTCTATCGATCTTTTACCTGGGCCGAGTGAGGTCTTGATTATTGCAGACGATTCAGCAAACCCAGCCTTCGTCGCTGCTGACTTATTAGCCCAGGCTGAGCACGGTGGTGACAGCGTGGTTGGGTTTGCGACGACATCGGTTGAGTTGCTGGCTATGGTGGAGATCGAGGTCGAACGACAAATCAAGAATCTCTCACGTGCTGAATACATCCGCAAAGTCCTCGACGTGGGGACATTTGCTTTAGTGGTGGAGAATTTAGAAGAAGCCATTCGTATTTGTAATGTCTTTGCACCTGAGCACCTTTCTCTCATCGTCGAAGATGAAGACCACTGGCTCGATATGGTGAAGACTGCTGGTGCTATCTATGTGGGTAACTTTGCGGCAGTCGCTGTCGGAGACTTCCTGGCAGGTCCTAGTCACACACTTCCCACGGGTGGCTCAGGAAAGTCATTTTCAGGGATTCGCTCCGATCAGTTCCAGCGCCGCACTAGCATTGTGCGCATGGACCAAGCAAGTGTGAAAAAATCTGAGAAGTATGTGGCTGAGTTTGCTCGGGTGGAAGGGCTTGACGCCCACGGTGCCTCGGTGAGCATCCGTGCAAATGCGGAGTAACGCTGATTTATCAAGAAAGCGCCCAGCACTCATAGCTTTCCCCGTAGCGCATTTTCCTAAAACCCTCAAAAAGAACATTTGTCTCTTTGGTTTTGCTAAGAGGTATAAGGCTCTTGGTGATTCTTTATGCGATCAATGCGTCACGACCTGAGCGGGCGCGACTTTCGTCTATGACGAGTCTTTGAAGCACAAAAAAGCTCCGATCAGCCAGGCTGATCGGAGCTTTTAAAAAAATGGAGTAGTCTCGGCTTATGCGTGGATTACGAGGATGGAGTCGACCATCTTGTTTTTGCGAAGCGTGTCTGAAAGAACGACCAGCGGTGTGCCTTCTTTGACGATCTTATTTTCTTTGAGATACTCAGCAGCATGGTTGATGGTGTCGAGTGGTTCATCGTAGAATGGCAGAACGTGTGGCTCGATGCCACGTGCGAGTGACAGCTTGCGACAGGTGTCAGCAGTTGGTGAGAATGAGTGAATGCATGCCTCTGGGCGAAGGAGTGCCGCCTGAGTCGCCATTCGGCCAAACTTGGTGAATACTATGAGTTCTGCGTCAGGAATGGAATCAACGAGCTTGACTGCTGCGAGGATGACCTTCTGTTTGTCAGTGCTGAGAACTGCGAGCTTACCATTGCCGATAGCGCCTTCGCGCTCCATGCGGAGGGCGATGCGATCTAGGGTCTCTACACAGCGAACGGGGTAGGCGCCAGTGGCAGTCTCGCCAGAGAGCATGATTGCATCAGCTTCTTCATACACAGCGGTAGAGACGTCAGTCACTTCTGCACGGGTAGGAGTAGGGTTAATGATCATGGACTCGAGCATGTGAGTAGCTACGATGACGCGGCGGCCGAGTTCATGGCAGCGGCGAGTGATATGGCGCTGAATGATTGGGAGCTCTTCGACGTGCACTTCGATACCGAGGTCACCACGAGCGATCATGATGATATCGGAAGCGACGATGATGTCGTCGATATTCTTGATTGCTTCTTGGTCTTCGACCTTGGAAATGATCTGAGAGTTACCACCGAGCTTCTCCATTGCAGCACGGAGTTCGTCGACATGAGCTGCGTCACGGACGAATGATCCTGCGATGTAGTCAGCTTTGCACTCAACGGCGAGCTTGAGATCATAGTGATCTTTCTCGGTGAGAGCTGGAAGATTGAGGCGTGTGCCGGGAAGGTTGATGTGGCGGCGGTTACCGACTTCACCTGCTGTGAGAACTTCACAGATAAGGTTGTCATCATTTTTTTCCTCAATGCGCATGAGCATTGTGCCGTTGTCTACTACGAGTGTTGCTCCAGCAGAAACGTCGTCCATCATGCCTTCGTAGTTCACTGTGGTGGAGAACGGAATAGATGCAGGTGCGGACTGACGGCGGATTTCGAATTTATCGCCAACCTTTAGGATAAAAGGCTCGTCGAGGTCTCCGGTACGAATCGATGGGCCTTGAAGGTCAAAGAGGATACCAACGTGCTTATTACGGTTTTCGGAGATTTCGCGGATGAACTTAACCAGCTCGCGGCACTTATCGTGCTGAGCGTGGCTCATGTTCATGCGGAAGACGTTGACGCCTGCGTCGATGAGTTCAGCAATAGCTTCGTATGAAAAAGTTGCTGGCCCAAGTGTAGAAATGATACTTGTTTTACGGAACATTGTGGTGAATTAGTTGTGCAACAAAGAAGTAGTCTGAGTTGCGATTTTCTTGCCGAGAGGGCGCGACCATAATCCTTTTTTATGAGCTGGCAAGTCTCAGGTTTAGATAGTTGTCAAGGAGGGGGGCTAAGCTATCGGGAATTCGGCTAATCCTAGTAATTTTGCCGCAGCTTCTTTGTCACCGCCGCTACGTTTCAGACTATAGCGCATGAGTTCGTCATAAAGATGAATGTCACGGTTCTCATCAGAGAAGTTAAAAAGTGTGTCAAAAATCTGGGTAATTTCGCTAGCCGAGCGCAGGGCCCGACCAATTGGGATGTCGTCGGCTAGGAGAACGTCTGATGTGGCGAGAGCTGTGGCGCGTGCCATGGTGTTTTCCAGCTCACGGACATTACCAGGCCATTTGTGTTCTTGAAGAATTGCGATTGCTTCTCCAGATAGGCGGAGGCGAGCCATCCCATTTTTCTTGGTGATCTTTCGGAGGAAAAATTCGGCTAAGAGTGGGATGTCTTCCATTCTCTCGCGGAGCGGTGGGATACGAAGTTCTACCACGTTGAGTCGATAGTAGAGATCTTCTCGGAATCGGCCTTCTCTTACTTCTTGTGGCAGATCTTTGTTTGTGGCTGCGACAATTCTAACATCGCTGGTGAGCACATCATTTCCACCGACACGTGAGAAGGTGCCTTCTTGTAGTACGCGTAAAAGTTTTACTTGGACTGGCAGAGGCATGTCACCTATCTCATCCAAAAAGAGAGTGCCGCCGTCGCATTGCTCGAATCGGCCTGCGCGCTTCGCTGCGGCACCTGTGAATGAGCCTTTTTCATGACCAAAGAGTTCGCTCTCTAGTAAGTTCTCTGGAATGGCACCACAATTGAGCGCGACCATTTCATTTTTACGTCGAGGGCTGTATTCATGGACTGCATTGGCGACGAGTTCCTTACCTGTACCACTTTCACCGAAGATGAGGACTGGAGCATCAGTGCGTGCTACGCGTCCGACAGTCTTGAATACATCTTGAAAGACTCTGGATACGCCAATGACTTGGAGGCGGCCCCCAGCGTCAGGCATTATTTGCTTGTGTTCGCCAGCGCTGCGGCGGCCTTCAATGACCTGCCAGGCGCTTTCGACAACACTACGGAGTTCGAATACGAGGGACTCTTTGCGGAGTATGTCATGCGCACCTTGTTGGGAAGCTCTGATGATCTGCGCTGTACCCGGGAAGCCCGCAGTGATGATGACTAGGATGTCGGGATAGGATGCTTTCAGCTGGCCTAGCAGTTCAATGCCATCAATCGGGGTGAGTACGATATCTGCGATGACTAGATCAACGGTAGTTTTCTCACAGATTTTTTGGGCGTTCTCTGAGTTATCACAGCGAAGGATACGGATACCCTCAGCTTCTAGGTGTTTAGTCGCCCAATCAAGGTAGTCGAGGTCTGGGTCGACGAGAAGAAGGGTGCGTTCGGCTGTTGCTTCGGAAGGCATATTTGGGTGGTGTCTCAGTAGCCACTACCGTGGCTACTGAGGAAAATTAGATTGCTCCAAATCGGCGTTGGCGACTATGGAAATGTTTGACAGCATCATAGATGTCGTTTTCGACAAAGTCTGGCCAGAATTTGTCGAGGATGACTATTTCTGAATAACTGAGCTGCCATAGCAAGAAGTTAGATAGACGAAGTTCGCCTGAGGTCCGGATCAGGAGATCAGGATCTGGCTGGCCAGCTGTGTAAAGGTGATCGGTGATAGTACTGTTGTCGATGTCATCGATGGAGATTTCTCCGGTGGCTACTTTTTGTGCGATCGATTTTGTGGCGTCGACAATTTCTTCTCTCGAACCGTATGAGAGGGCTAGGTTGAGAGTGAGAGCTGTGTTGTCGGCAGTTATTTCTATCGCCTTATCTAGCTGGGCGCGAGTTTTGTCTGGGAGCATGTCGGTGCGTCCTATCGCATTGAGTCGCACGTTTTGCTTCATCATCTCCTTCGTTTTTTCCTTTAAGAAACGTTCGAGTAGTTGCATGAGGGCTTTGACTTCAGATCTGGGTCGTTTCCAGTTCTCAGAAGAAAAGGCATAAAGAGTGAGGTGTTTGACACCTAGGTTCTTACAGGCTTCGACGGTGCGCCTAACTGACTCAGCACCAGCTCGGTGGCCAGCAATCCTAGGTAAGCCACGTTGTTTGGCCCAGCGACCATTACCATCCATGATGATGGCAATATGTTCTGGAGCGCTCAACTCGGAAGTTGCTGAGCTACTTGGATGGTGGTTCTTACTCATTCGATGGATTGTTTTTGCACTGTTGTAGGAGAGATTGCAAGTGTGAGGATGTATTTCTCTGTCGGGAATCTCAGCGGGTACTTGTCATCTGACCAAAAGTATTCGTAGTATACTACTTATGCCTCGATTTGTGCTTTCATTGGACCAAGGGACTACTAGTTCACGCGCGATTATCTTCAACCACCATGGAGAGATTGTGGCGAGTAGCCGACAAGAAATTACCCAGCATTTCCCACAGTCGGGCTGGGTCGAGCACGACGCTGAGGAAATCTGGCAAACCCAGCAGCAGACGATGTTAGATGTATTGGCGCAGGTACAGCTCACGGAGTCTGATATTGCAGCCATTGGAATCACTAACCAGCGCGAGACAGTCGTGGTGTGGGATAGGAAAACTGGAGTGCCATTGATGAACGCAATCGTCTGGCAGGACCGGAGAACTGCAGATCAATGTAGGCAACTTCAAGATGCGGGTTTTGAATCTGCCATTCACTCGATCACTGGCCTTAAAATCGATCCTTATTTTTCAGCCACAAAAGTACAATGGATTTTGGATAATGTGGAGGGTGCGCGTGCAAGAGCGGAAGCTGGTGAGCTTTGTATGGGAACTATCGATAGCTGGTTGATCTGGAAGCTCACTGATGGCAAGCAACATATCACTGATGCTACGAATGCTAGTCGGACATTATTGTGTAATATTCATACAGGGGAATGGGATGATTCTTTGTTAGAAAAATTTATGATCCCTCGGTCTATGTTGCCTAGGATCGTGGATAGTAGTGGTGTGGTCGGGGAATGGCGTGGAGTCCCGATTGCTGGCATTGCTGGTGACCAGCAGGCGGCACTCTTTGGCCAAGCTTGCTACTCGCCTGGTCTAGCTAAAAATACCTACGGTACTGGATGTTTCCTTTTGCTCAATACCGGCGATCGAGTGGTCCGTTCGAGCAATCAATTACTCTCGACTATTGCGCTACAAATCAATGGGGTGCGCGAATACGCGCTAGAGGGATCTGTTTTTGTGGGTGGCTCACTTTTCCAATGGTTACGCGATGGCTTACAACTATTTGACGATGTGAAGGAATTGAATGCTCTGGCTGCCTCAGTGGATGACTCTGGAGGTGTGGTGATAGTCCCCGCTTTAGCTGGGTTGGGAGCACCGCACTGGGATCCATTTGCTAGGGGCTTGATCACTGGCCTTAGCAGAGGGACAACCAAGGCGCATATTTGCCGAGCAGCATTGGAGGCTGTTAGTTTTCAGTCCGTTGAATTGGTGGAGTGCATGCAGCGTGACGCGTCGACTCACCTGGATGAATTGCGCGTGGATGGTGGGGCTAGTAATAGTGATCTACTGATGCAGATCCAGGCAGACCTCATGGGCTGTGAAATTGTACGCCCCAAAGTGACGGAAACAACGGCATTCGGAGCGGCTGCTTTAGCTGGACTGGCAGTAGGGTTCTGGGAGTCTAAGGAGGATTTAGCCCGCACCTGGAAGGAAGATAAACGCTTCAGCCCACAGATTACCGATGAGAAGCGAATGGATCTGCGCGCGGCGTGGGATAAGGCTGTGGAAGCCACTAAGGCCGTCACAAGGTAGACCTTCCAGATGACTGGAAGTAATACTCTAACCAGGAGGCCAGAGCATTTGGCGGCCGGCTAGGATGTGTAGGTGGAGGTGGGGGACTGCTTCTCCACTGTCTTTACCGTTGTTGATGACAGTGCGGAAACCCGCTTCATCGATGCCTTCTTGCTTTGCTACTTTTTGTGCTGTTAGCAGAAGATGACCAAGTGTCGCTTGGTCATCTGGAGTTGCTTCGGCAATTCGAACAATCCGCTTTTTGGGAACGATGAGTAGGTGGGTTGGAGCCTGCGGGGCAATATCGTGAAAGCAAATACAGAGCTCGTCCTCGTAGACGATTTTTGCAGGGATTTCACGATCGATGATCATTTCAAAGATTGTTTTATTGGACATGGCTTAGGCTAATTTATTGAGGAGGCTAATGACAACTTTCTCTAGATTACCTTCAACCGCTGAGAGGCCAGCCTGAATGTGGTCGGACGCGAGATGCTGGTCGAGGGTGGCTTTGTTAGTCCATGTCTCATAGAAGACGAAGTGTGCAGGGTTTTCGCTATCTTGGTGGAGATCGTACCTGATACAGCCGGTTTCGACCCGTGTCGGTGAAATGAATTTGAGTAACTCAGCTTTGACTAGTTCGATAGATTCTGGCTTTGCTGTGATAGAGGCGCTGACGTAGAGGTCTGACATAATGATCTGGGTTGTTTGTTAATCTTCGATCTTTTCGCCTTTTTTCTTACCTTTAAGTTTGGCTTCGATGAAGGCATCGAGATCGCCATCCATGACGGCTGCCACGTTAGCGGTTTCTTCGCCAGTTCGGAGGTCTTTTACCATCTGGTATGGTTGGAACACATAGGAACGGATCTGACTGCCCCAGCCGATGTCACCTTTTTCTCCGTATTCGCGCTCAGCGGTGTCCTTTTGCTTGTCTTCTTCGATCTGGTAGAGCTTTGCTTTGAGTAGCTCCATGGCGAGTTCGCGGTTACGCAGCTGCGAGCGCTCTTGAGTGCAGCGGATGATGATATTAGAAGGTTTATGCCTGAGGATGACCGCGGTCTCGACCTTGTTGACATTTTGACCGCCAGCACCACCTGAGCGGGCAGTTTGAATGTCAATGTCTGCTGGGTTGAGGTCGATAATGATGTCTGTGTTCATCTCGGGAGTGACATCTATCGAGGTGAACGAGGTGTGACGCTTGCCCGCTGAATCGAATGGTGAGATGCGTACGAGGCGGTGGACTCCACGTTCATTTTTCAAGTATCCATAAGCATATTCGCCTTCCACTTTGATCGTGGCGCTAGATATGCCTGCTCCATCACCCTCGGCGTAGTCTACTGAAGTTACTTTGTAGCCTTTGCTTTCACACCACCGGGAGTACATGCGTAGTAGCATGGCTGCCCAGTCACACGCTTCCGTGCCACCTGCGCCAGAGTTGATAGTGACGTAGCAGCTAGATAGATCGTTAGGTTTGTCTAACAAGACGAGTAGTTCAAAGGATTCGAGTTGATTAGAGATGGCTATAAACTCAGCTGCCGCTTCTTCGGCTGCATCTGCGTCCTCATACTCTTTTGCTAAAGAGATAATCTCTTTGAGGTCATCCAGGCTTTTATCCAGCTTAAGAAATGGAAGTAGCTTGCGTTTGATTGTGTTGGCTTGGCCGACAATCTGTTGTGCTTTTGTCGCATCGTCCCAGAACGAGCCATCTTCCATCTGGGTATCAAAATTTGAAAGTTCTGCTTCAAGGGCAGGGATGTCAAAGGTACCTCCTGAGTGCAGACAAACGGCTCTGAATAGAGCCGGTATCGACCGCCAGGAGGTCAGCGTTATAAGGTTCGGACATGTGATGTTTCTGCTACGCTAGAGCAGAATATTCAAGGACGAAGAATTAGAGATCACCGGGGAAGGCTGAGGCGCTCATGCGAAGCTCGACTTCCTCGATAGAATAGGTCGATGGTTTCACCTGGGTTCCAGGTGAACTAACTGAGGGTGCTTGGGGGCGAATCACTGCGAAGGCGAAGGTGCTACTCACTGTTATAGCAAGCAAGAGGCCGACCATCAATGGGCTCGGCGATTTTTGCTTGGTTAGGAGGCTGTTGACTCGATTACGGAGGGATGCTTTGTCGGCCATGGCAAGTGCTGTAGAGAGGGTAGGCTCTTTATTTATGAGGTTCTCCGCGACGTTGCATAGTGCCGTGATGTAGCATTTGGCATCAGTGCCATTGGCAATTATTTGCGCATCGACAGCGAATTCACATTGGCTACGAAGACGGTTACGAAGTAGCCAAACAAAGGGGTTAAACCAATGTACTATACAGTTGAGGTTGGCTATATGAGAGACCCATAGATCGCGACGACGAATGTGTCCCAGCTCATGGAGCAGCACCATACGGAGAGTGGCTAGATCCCAGCTGTTAGCCTTTTCAGGTATTAAAATAGTGGGCCTAAAGAGCCCTGCAACCACTGGTGATGTGACCATCGGGGAGTGGCGGAGTGCGGGTTTTTTCTTCAGCCCCGTATAGAGAGTTGTCTCAGCGAGCAGTTCTTGGATGTTGGTTGTTTCCACTGCCGTCGAGCTAGAAACCCATTTTCTGAGGGTATTTGCTTGTAGTAGATAGCGGAAAAAAAAGATAACTGAGCCGGTTGCCCATAGGACTATGGCGATACTGAGCCAGCTAGATTCAAGTGGAGCAGGGGAACTCTGACCGCTCGTCTCTTGGTTCAACCAACTAAGCTGAATATGCCATTTAGGTAGCGTTAGAAGAATGGGTGCGATCAGCAATAGTATCGTCATTCCACTAGTGAGCGAAGAAGCTCTAGCTGGGCTTTTCTTACCAAGCCACACGCTCATGAAATAAGCGGAGATTGAGAGAATGAGGCTAATGCGAATGGCGTCCATGGAGGTTTTTAGTCTTCTTTATTTTCTACTAACTTACGAATCGCTGAGATTTCTGATGCGCTAAGTTGTTCGGATTCTTCATCGAGCAATGCTGCGACCAGCTTTTGGGGCTTGCCGTCGAAGAACGTGGATAAAAGGTTCTGAATGGCTGATTTGCGTGCCTTCTTCTCGTTGATCGCAGCCTTGTAAATATAACGTCGAGACTCTTTGCCATGTTTCACTAATTCTTTATTTTCGAGCGTAGCCAGTAATGCTCGCACAGCCGAATAAGAAGGTGGGTCCGGTAGGTTCTCTTGTACTTCCTTAGCTGAGGCCTGACCTAGACGATAAATGATGTCCATTATCTGTCGTTCACGTCGTGAAAGTTGGCCTTGTTCCAATCGGTTCATAAACCCACCATACGTAATGCTGGAAAGCCTGCAATTAAAAAATGCTGGAAAAGTAGCATAAAAAGTTTGACGGATGATATAAGTGCTGTTTTTCTAGCCTTTGTGAAATATAAATCTATTCTTCAACTTGTAAGTCTGGGAGCGGTGGCCTCAGTCGTGTCTTGCACCACACCCATGCCGTCGTCCCCAGTGGCGGCTGGTGTTAGGGCTGAAAGCCAACCATTATCG
Organism: Crocinitomicaceae bacterium; assembly: GCA_047624385.1. Taxonomy (GTDB): domain Bacteria; phylum Verrucomicrobiota; class Verrucomicrobiia; order Verrucomicrobiales; family Akkermansiaceae; genus Rubritalea. The sequence goes on along the minus strand of JBLHPP010000019.1, from coordinate 61 downwards.
GTGAAGCAGGAAGTGGGTTCTCTTGAGAAGCGTAGTCGCCCAGGTCTAGGGACTGGCTGGG
>JBLHPP010000018.1:0-16858 GCA_047624385.1 Crocinitomicaceae bacterium | reverse complement strand
ATCTTGCCACGGGTAGGCCGACTAGAGCCACTAGCCCGAGTACAACAATGACGATCGAGATGACCGATGCGAAGATCGGGCGATCGATGAAAAACTTACTTAACATAATGAGTGGTCGTTATTGGGAACCAGGATCTATTTGGACTCGGATTTTTTAGCTTCAATTTCAGCAGGTTGCTCAGCTATTACCGCGAAATTCTCGCTTATCTCTGGCGTAACGGTTGCTCCGTCACGCACGCGCTGAAGTCCGCGGATAATTACTGAGTCATCTTTTGTTAGCCCTTTGGTAATAATGGTGTCGCGAACAGGTACAGCGTCCTTGTCCATTTGAGCGCGGAGGACTGTGTCGCCTGTTACTATTCCTCTTCGGCTCACCTTATTTTCAGCATCCACGACCCAGACATAGCTGCCACCGATGTCCTTGAGCACACAAACGGCTGGCACCATGATGGCATTTTCTGTAGTTAGAGGGTAGCCAACTCGAGCAAAAAGCCCTGAGGAAAGTTTGCCTTCAGCATTGGGGAATACAGCGCGAACTTGAGCAGTACGCGTGCTCTCGCTCACTTTGTTATCCACAAAATCAATCTCGCCAAGGTGCTCGTAAATAGTGCCGTCGGCTAATTCTAAACGAACCTTATTGAAGTGTTTAGTGATGTCTTTTTCCTCCGCACGACGACGGTAGTACTCTAGCATCATGCGCTCAGGGATATCATAGTAAGCGCGGATTGATGTTTCATCCACCACGCGGGTTAGGAGTGTGGGTTCACCATTACCAACCAGGTTTCCCACGTCCACCATAGTGCGGGCAATTCTTCCACTGATCGGGGATTTAATCGTCGTGTAGGAAAGGTCGATAGTTGTGGTGTCTAACCCAGCCTTTGCTTGGGCTACTAGAGCTACGGCATTGTCTACTTCAGCTTGGGCGGTTTCGATGTTGAGTTCAGACACGGCTCCTAAACCGGCTTTTTTGAGGCGTCCGAGGGTCGCGTTTGCGATTCTAAGGGCGGCTTCAGCCTTGGCTACGTCAGCATTTGATGCTGCAACTGACGCAAGGTAAGGTGCTTGTTCGATCAGGAAGAGGTCAGAGTCTTTTGCTACGTTGGAGCCTTCATCGAAGAATGTTTTTTCGAGAATACCTCGGACCCTTGCGCGGATTTCAATTTCCGAGATTCCCGCCAATGATGCTGGGAAGTCTTTGTAAACTGTTTGGTCTCGTACCAGAGGTTTTGCCACAGTCACCTTCATTGGTGGTGGTGGTGCAAATTCGTTTTTAGGTCCGCAGCAAACAAATGTGAGTGATGAGGCTGCAGCGATGAGTGGGAGAATGAATCGTTTAGTGATCATGATATAGAAGAGAGAGTAGTGAGATTATTTATGAATAGCAACTTCAGGCATGACTGTGCCGCCGCCTATGCAGATAGGACTCCTCGGCTAGTGGCCGATGTGTCTTGGCTGTTGAAAATGGTACGTTCTGCATAGTGAGTCACTAAGGTGTCACGGTAAGCTTCCTCGATGGCTTCAGCTGTTGTGACCGAGGATTCGATGGCTCTTCTCACACCACCAAAAAAATCTAATTGCCAACTCGCTATCGCTCCAGCGGACCAATTTTGATAATTCTGTCCAGCGATGATCGATGAAGGTGCTGAGTTTTCACTCTGGCGGGCACTGTTGTAGGCACAACCAGCGCCCGGGACTACAATCACAGGGCTATGGTAATGCCTACCTACTATCATAGTGTTACAACTACTCAGAAATGTGAGTCCAATTACTACAGATGTGGTAATGCCGACTAACTGAAAACGAGAGAGACTGTTCATTGTTGGAAAATCTACTTTAAGGCTGCTAATGTCGAGTATCAATTAGAGCCAGTTGGATGATCGATCGTTCGATATATACTACCATTTGGTAGCTAATGGCACTTGCTTAGAGCTTGGTCGTCAATCGACGTACCTGAAGATTCATACTTCTTGAAGTGGGGTTTTATCGAGTAGCAAGTAGCTAGTATTCAGTAGCTAGCATCCTGATAGATGGAATGAATAGCTCGCGCGCTGCAGATAGTGAGATAGTGAGAAAATATCTTTACTGGTGATGGTTCTATACTTTACATTTAACTGTACTACAATTAGCTACAAAATTTTAAGATGAATCCTACTTCTATTTCAGAATCAGCTCAAGCTCAGCTCGACGCAGTCGAAGCAAATCCAGTTGACTGGGCAGGAAGGAAAGAAGCAGCTCATAAATTATATGAAGAAGGGTATTATTTAGAGGCTGCCAATACTGTGTGGAATGTGCCCGAGATGCCATCCACTGATATGGATGTGGCATTCGTTGTGAAAATAGTTTCTCGTGCTAGACCAAATCGTTCTATTCGCCTCGTTTACGAAGTGCTGCGGCGGAATTCGGGCAAGGCTGAGCAAAATATGGCACTGGCTCGTTCGTTCAGTATGATTGGCCTGCCAATGCTAGCATCTCGCTTCTATGGTGCAGCTCTCGCGGCTGACTCAAGCCAATTTGATATAGGTTTCGAGCAACAGTCTCTGTGGCTTGATCACTCTGGAAGTTTGCTTGAAGCGTGGGGGAATTCATCTTCAGACATCAAGCCTCCATTTTCTAAATCTGTTGAGGCATTTCTTGGTGATGTTATTAATCTTGCTGGCCTCTCAGGTGACTTACCTCAAGAGGTATCACCCGTCACGGGCCCAATATCTAATAGAGTTGCGAAGCCCTCTGGGTTAAATGCGCCTCCCATTCTAAGGGCAGCAAAACGGACGTCTCTAGCACCTTTACGACCAGCTGTGGCTCCAGCTCAACAGATGCAAAAACCGTCCGCTCCAACGGTGATTCCTGTTTCTTCTGCGCCGAAGCTAACGAGCCCAGCTTCTCCACCGAGTACATCAGCACATAGCACCATGGTTCCCGCAAAAAACACACCCAAGCCCATGCTGCCTCCGATGAAAAGCGATTCTGAGAACAAGTGAGTTACTTTACTCTGGAACTTCTCAAGCACTGCCGCATTTTTGTTAAAGTGTGTTCTTTTTGTTTTCGAAACCGAGGGTGGCTAAAGTCGATTGATGACTCAGCTAGATTTAATCTTAAAATAGAATGCATTTGCTAGTTAAATGTCTTTACCTGTGGCGTTGAGGCTCACTACAATGGGTTTTTTATTGTAGTATGAGCGATTCTAACGAGACCAGCCCAAAAAAGGAGGGACACAGCAACCCCCGTAAGACCATCGAACAGGTGAAGTTAAATCCTAACGACTGGACTGCAAGGAAGCTTGCGGCGTCGATTCTGTATGACTTTAAGAAATATTCCGAAGCTGCGGAGCTTCTATGGAGTGCTCCTGAGCTTCCGTACAGATCTCAGGATATTGCGTTTAGCGTCAAAGTCATAGCCAAGGATAATCCCAGAAATGCAATACGCTTGGTCAAAGAGGTGATGAAGCGGAACGGTAAGTATGCGGAGGGTTGTTTACGACTGGCCAAAGCCTTCCACGAAGAAGGTATGCCACTCTTAGCTTCTAGATTATATGGAGCGGCACTTGCTGTCACTAGTGATAATTTTGACATAGGTTTTGAGCAAGAGTCACTTTGGTTTGATGACCATGGTAAATTAGTGGACGAGTGGCGACGCCAAGCTTATGAACCTAGTCCTAACGACCCTAGTGAAATGAAGGAATTCCTGGGAAAGGAAATCAGCTTTTTAGAATATAGTCAGAAAATCACGGCGCGAGTTAACGTCTCAGCTAAGTTTGCTCATCTCAAGCTAAGTGATAACCCTAAGCTTAACGCGCCAACGCGGCCATTTGCTCCTATGGCAACTCCTATGGCAACTCCTATTGCGGTTCCTATTGCGGCTCCTATTGCGGTTCCTATTGCGGTTCCTATTGCGGTTCCCATGTCTGCTCCTACTGAGAATCCTGTAACGCCTGAACATGCTGAACCTTTGCCGACTCCGGAAGTTAGCCTACCGGTGCCAAAGCCAGTTCTAGCCTTTGGTGGGGTTGCAGAGCCTTCCTCTGTTTCAGACTTAAATGATACTCCCGAACTCGATTCACCAGAGCCCACGCGTGAAACGGGTCCAAGTGAATCGACACCCATTGCGGTTCCTATGTCGGCACACATTGCAGCTCCCATCACGTCTGAACATGCTGAACATGCTGAACCTTCAACGATTCCGGAAGTTAGCTTACCAGTACCAAAGCCAGTTCTGGCTTTTGGTGGGGTTGCAGAGTCTCCCTCTGCTTCAGACGTAAATGATACTCCCGAGCTCGATTCGCCAGAGCCCACGAGTGAAACGCATCCCATCGAATCGACGCCCATTGAATCAACACTGAGTGAATCAGATACAAGTGAAAATAATGAGTCACCATCGACACCTGTAATAGTTACTCCCCACGCGTTAAGCCCACGGAAACTTTTAGTTACTCCTTCTCCGAGCGCACGGACTGTCCCTTTGTTTATTCCTAGTGTGAAGCCTGTGGATGAAAGTGAATAAGTGAAGTTCTTTGGAATTCCCTCAATCGATGACGCATCTTATAGAGAATGGATATTCAATTACCGCTAATATTGGTTGTGTGCACAGGTAATTCCTGTCGCTCACAGATGGCTCATGCTTTTTTATCAAAAGCTTTGGCTGGCCGTGCGCGTGTCGATAGTGCTGGATCTGACCCGGCAGGTTACGTGCACCCTTTTGCCATTCAAGTGATGCAAGAAAAAGGATTCGATCTTTCAGCAGCTAAATCTCAGCACATCGAGGAGTTCGACAAAAATGATATATCGGTAGTCGTCACAGTTTGTAGCAATGCTCGCGTAGACTGCCCATGTTTGCCATCCACTCAGTGCTACCACTGGGAGTTCGCAGACCCCGCTGATGCGACAGGTAATGAAGATGAAATACTGAGCGAGTTCAGAAGGATTCGAGATGAAATCGAAAATGTATTCATGAGCCGGCTGGATAAGCTAGTGCCAACCACGAAAAGCTTTAATCTTTAAAATAGTGATCACATATTTATCTAATCAAATTGGCTAAATATGACTTACCTAACAAATTCAATATCCTAGAATATAATGCCCGATTCATACGAAATTAAGTACTTGTTGTCACTTGTAGATGACGATCCCTCCAATTGGGTGGTCCGAAAAGAAACTGCCCTGAAACTGTTTGAAGCAGATAGGTTTCTAGAGGCTGCAAACATGGTGTGGCAGACGCCTGAGATCCCATCGACAGATATGGATGTCGGGTTTGCTGTAAAGATGGTTTCGCGCGCTAGACCAAATAGATCGATTCGCTTAGTTTACGAATTGTGGAATCGAAATGCTGGTAAGGCCAAGCAAAATATCGCGTTGGCAAATGTTTTTAACCTGATTGGCTTCCCGATGTTGGCTGCTCGTTGCTATGGGGCTGCTATGACTCTAAATGATGGGTACTTTGATATTGGTTTTGAGGCTGAGGCTTTTTTAACAGACGATGAAAAGGTGTTAGATTCTACCTGGTCTGAGTACCGTGATGAGGATTTAAAGCAATCATTCTCAGGAGATTATAAAGAGCTAGTGGGCTACCCAATAGCCTTTAAAGACCTTAAGGAGGAGCTAGATGAAGACTCATTGAAGATTGCATCTGAGGCAGCAGTTGCTGGTGATGTTGAGGATCTGGGAGCCGCTCTTCAGAAGTTCAACACAATCACACCTATGATTGCAGGCACACAGAAATCAGCGAATGCACAAACCAAGTTATTTATTCCTCAAAACGTGGCATCCAAGCACCATGGAAGAAGCCCAGAGGTGAATAAAACTCCCCAAAGCCCGGCACCGGCACCGGCGCCGACTATGAGGTTCATCACTCCATCGGTAAGACGAGATGAGAGTTGAAGTAATAGAATGTGAAGGTAAGAAATCCCTTTAAAATGAATACTGGAGAGAGCGACACCGAAATGGTCTGGGTCAATGGCCAGATAACCCCTACATCTGAGGCGATGATTTCAGTCTCGGTTCCAGGGGTGGCTCTAGGATTGGGTTTTTTTGAAACAATTTATGTTGAGCAACGCCGTTTTTTTAAGTTCGAAAACCACTATGAAAGGCTAAAATGCGGTGTCGGGAAAGCGGGGGCTAACCTTCCGTTAGCGAGTGATTTGAGATTGGCTATTTTACAATTAGTCGAGATCAACGGCTACCAAACATCAAGCTGTAGGGTGAGAATATCCTGCTACGTTGATAACGACTCAACATTCACTGTGGTAGCCACCTCAGCAATGCCTGTGCGCGGTGCTACAGCGTCTACCATTCTGTCCCCATATAGAGTCAATGAATACTCAGCATTAGTGGGGTTGAAGTCTAGTTCATATGCGATGAATATTCTCGCCCTGCGCGAGGCTCAGGAGCTTGGTTCCGATGAAGCTCTTATGCTAAATACTGCAGGAGAACTCTGTGAAGGGACCACATCTAACCTTTTTTTAGTAAAAAGTGGGGAGGTACACACGCCTCATATAGAATCAGGTTGTTTGCCAGGTATTGCTCGGGGGGCTGTTATTGAACTTTGCGAAGAACTCGGGATTCCATGCTTCGAGCGTGCGCTGAGTATAAACGAGCTCCATGACTGTGATGCGGCATTTCTAACTAGCTCACTCAGGCGCGTTCACCCAATTAGTTCCTTTGATGGTAAACTTCTAGCGTCTGCTGAGCAGGAATTAGTGGTGGAACTTCTATCGGCCTATGAGGCTAAAGTATATGGCCCTGAATAGCTACACAGCGGCTTTAAAAGCATCAGACGTTCAAAAGCTCAAGAGCCTGCTTCACGCGCGTGGTTTTGAGTTTAGTGAAAAGCAATACGCCCATTATAGCGCTAAGAAGGGGAAGCTGAATGTCACGGTTTACCAGAAGGGGCCGAAGGTTCTCATCCAAGGGAAGGAGACGGAAGATTTTGTGCAATTTATCCTAGAACCTGAAATTCTAGGTGAGGCGAGGCTTGGAAATGAGGAGATCATTACGCCCGAAATGTTCGAGCCACATTTTGGCATTGATGAGAGTGGTAAAGGAGATTTCTTTGGCCCGCTGGTTGTTGCAGGGGTCTACGTGAATAAAATTAGCGCGCGGAGCCTTATTGATCATGGGGTGACGGATTCCAAACGGATCTCTAGTGATGCTAAAATTGGTAAGCTGGCTCAGTTGATCCGCTCCACGCCAGGGGTTTCATGGGAGATTATTTCCTTGCGACCAGAGAAGTACAATGAACTCTACGCAAAATTTGGTAATCTCAATAGGATGCTAGCGTGGGGCCACGCACGTGTGATTACTAGTCTTGCCGAAAAGGTGCCATCTTGCCCAAGGGCGCTCAGCGACCAATTTGCGCGTGAAGAAGTTTTACAGCGTGCTCTTAAGCAACAAGGAGAGGCTGTTGCTCATATAAAACTTCAACAAAGGACGAAAGGAGAGAGCGATGTGGCGGTGGCTGCAGCCTCTATTTTGGCAAGAGAAAGCTTTGTTGACTGGATCATGCGAGCCAGTGAAAAAGGGGGAGTAGCCATGCCGCTTGGGGCGAGTTCACAGGTCATCGAGGCAGCTAGGGTCATTGTCGAAAAGCATGGGACCGATATTCTGACAAAAATTGCAAAGACACATTTCAAGACCACACAGCAAATTTAGTCACCTATTTGGTAGAATTGGCATAGAATCGAGTCATTTTGGGATAAACTAGGACAAGAATTAAAAAAAATTACGATTTGTTGCATTTTTTACGCGACAAAAGCGTCAAGATGTGGTCTCCATCTGCCCACAGCAATTCGGCTGTGAACTTTCATATTACACACATCTAAAAATGGTTACAATTACTAAGCGCGATCTGGTTATTAAGCTAAGCAACGACACAGGCCTCACTCAGCAAGAGGTTTTTTCAGTTGTTCAGGGCACACTCGACTCCATCACAGAAGAGCTAGCAAAAGGCAACTCAGTGGTCATGCGTAACTTCGGAGCCTTCCAGGTTCGTGAAGTTAAAGGTAAGATCGGCCGCAATCCTAAGGATCCATCCAAGGATGTGCCAATCCCACCACGCGCAGTGGTTAAGTTCAAGCCTGGCAAAGAGATGAAAGAGAAGGTTGCTCGCATCCTTCCTACTCTCCAGGAAGAAAACGTCTAGTCCTCGCGACTAACCCCCTAGACCGAATATTTTAAAAGCGCAGTTCCTCTCACGGAACGGCGCTTTTTTTGTGTGGTAAATTAGAGTGTTCAAAGTGGCTGACTTGCGCTAGTTCAGAGGGGTGAACGAAATCGAGACAGAAATTCTTTATGCAGACCCTGAGGGTTTTGACGATGCAGTGGCAGTAGTCGTGGCCAAGTTGAAAGCTGGTGAGGTTGTGGCCCTGCCTACTGAGACCGTCTATGGTCTTGCAGCTAATGCATTAGACGAAGCTGCTGTGGCTAAAGTATTTGATGTCAAAGGACGTCCCAACTCTGACCCTTTGATTGTCCATATCGGACGTAATGAACAGATCCACGATATTTGTGATCTATCACCTGAACTCGACGAAGTGGTCCAGAAGTTGGTTTCTGAATTTTGGCCAGGGCCGCTTACGTTGGTTTTACCGAAGAAAGCGATTATCCCAGATCTAGTCACTAGCGGCCAGCCCACTGTGGCTGTTCGTCTGAGTGAGCACCCAGTGATGCGTGCCGTTTGTTGCGAAATGAACACACCGATTGCAGCGCCGAGCGCCAATCGCTTTGGCCGCATTTCTCCTACATCAGCGAATGCTGTAGAGAAGGAACTCGGCGGACGTATTGGACTCATTCTTGATGGGGGAGCATGTAATGCCGGTATAGAAAGTACCATCGTCCGCGTAGAACTCGGAGAAAAGCGCCCAGAGCTCTATCTCTTGCGTTCCGGTCCAATCGTAAAAGAAGAACTGCAGAAATTCGGTAAAGTCATTCGCCCTAAAAAAGTGCGTAATACAGAGGAAGCACCAGGCCAGCTTGAGAGCCACTATGCTCCAGACACGCCACTTTATCTTTTTGAAAAACCTGAGGATTTTGTCCCCGATCCAGAACTCAGCTACGGCCTGCTCTCGTACCGTGGTTCAGAGAAGGAAGGATACATCAACTTGCACGACTGGGATGAAGTGGAAGAACTTTCACCAGGTAAAGGGAAACTCCCCGAAGCTGCAGTCCGTTTATTCTTCGCGCTTCGGCAGCTAGATGAAAGCGGAGTCGATGCAATCATTGCGGAACCTGTTGCTGAAACCGGTGTGGGTGTGGCGATCAATGACCGCCTCCGCCGCGCCAGCGCAATGACCCGACAACAATAGTCGAGAACACCGCCCGCCACAAAATAAAGTGCTATGCTAAAATCCCTCATGACTGTCAGCGGCTTCACTTTGTTGAGCCGCATCACGGGATTTGTCCGAGACATGCTCACGGCTCATTACATTGGAGGAGGAGCAACAGCTGATGCTTGGTTCGCAGCTTTCCGCTTTCCCAACCTTTTTCGTCGAGTCTTCGGCGAAGGCGCTTTCAATTCAGCATTTGTTCCCCTCTACAGTGGAAAATTGGCAGGAGAAGGGGAAGAAGCAGCTTTTTCTTTTGCGAGTAGAGTGCTGGTTATTTTGAGTGTTCTACTCTCAATAATTTGTGTGATTACCTACATTTTTATGGGGCCGATCACGGCAGCTCTGAATTTAGGTTATGCTGATGAAAAGCTATCTCTGGCGACTGATCTGTCACGTATCACAGTCAGCTATTTGTTCTTTATCTGTTTAGTTGCGGCGTTGAGCGGGGTCTTGAATAGCCATAAAAAGTTTGCGGCACCGGCTTTTTCATACGTGTCCTTAAATCTAGTGTTTCTGGCTTGTCTATTAGGGATTATTCCTTTTGTTGATGGTCTAAACGAGAAACTCAATATCCTCGCCTATTGCTTGCCTATAGGAGGAGTAGTTCAGTTAGGAATTGTGATATTTTCGGCCTGGAGAACAGGGGTTAGGTTTAAGATTCAGCTGCCTAAGATTGATTCTGATACAGTGAAGTTAGGCTTACTTATGGGACCGGGACTGGTGAGTGCCGGGATTCAACAGCTCAATCTGCTGATCGGTGCGGAAGTCGCTTCATTCCAAAACGGAGGACAGGCTGCTATTTATTATGCCGACAGAATCAATCAACTTCCTCTAGGCTTAATTGGAATTGCTTTTGGAGTGGTTCTCCTACCTGAAATTACCCAGCGACTAAGGAAAAAAGAAATAGCTGAAGCTCAACAGAGTTTACAAACAGGAATGACTATGGCGATGTTGATAGCCCTTCCAGCGATGGTAGGCATGGCAGTTATTGGGGAGCAAATTATTTACGGGATTTTTAAAGGTGGTGAGTTTACCGCAGCACAAGCTGGAGTTGCAGGCTACGCTCTGATGGCTTTTGCCATCGGTTCGCCAGCTTACGTAATGAGTAAGGTGCTTCAGCCAGCTTATTTTGCACGTGAAGACACTAAAACACCAATGAAGTATACTCTAGTGTCAGCCCTAGTGAACTCGATATTGTGTGGAGTTGCATTTTTTGTAATAGGTAAAGATGGGCCTCTAAGTTTCGGCTGTGCTCTAGCAACTTCTGTGGCAGGTTGGGTGAATGTTTACTTATTGTTGAGGGGGCTCAAAAAGTCGGGATATCTAACGTTGAATTCTGAATTCTGGAAGCGACTAGGCAAGATGCTCATCGCTAGCATTGCGATGGGCGTGATAGTTTGGGTGGGGGCACACTACCTCGACGATATTCTCCACAGTGATAACCGTTTCCTGCGCATTCCGGTACTCGCTGCCATTGGTGGAGCTGGGGTTCTGGTCTACTTTCTCCTCGCGCACTTCACCAAGGCGATGACCTTCGGAGAACTCAAAGCCGGCTTCAGAAAATAGCCAAAAAGCAAGCTGACAGGTTCTAATCTTAAATCAGAAAATAAATGAAATAATATAATAATGCAAATTTGTTGCATTATTATATTGTCTTTATTGCTAATGCAACTACGTTGCGTTTGTGGATTTAAAGAGTTCTATTGTTCCCCCGTATTTTTTCCGTGATCTGGCAGAGGGTATTCAACAACAAATGTTCTTTTGGGGGCAAGATGTTGTTCATTTAGAGGGCAATTTTTTATTAGATCAAGGGTTCGCACGTAGCTCCTCAAAAGGGCTGAAGGGAACTAGCTGTTACCGTCGAGAATGGCAGGGGGGGAACGTGGAGCTATACGGCGCGTGTGCAGGTTGGTACGGCCGAGATCATGGCTTTGCCTTTATCAGACCACAGCACCGCTGCGTGACCTGGCTATCTGGGGAGATGACGCCAGTACCTGGAGCTTGGCAGGTAGAACTAATCGATAAGTCGGTGACTAGAGCAGAACTCTACCAAGCATCACTACCATTTTTGGATTGGTTGATTTTCTATGAAAATGCTGTTCTTACCCGTCTTGGTAGTACCTATCGAGCTGAAAATTATAAGCAGTATAAGAAGGTGCCTAAGGCGAAATCATGGCTCAGTCCGTCGGATGCTTTGCGCTGGTTTAAATGTTTTCGTGAGACTCCTGAGTTGCTAGTCAGGCCCAAGAATCTATCCCGTTTACACTATGCTTAGCTCAATTCAAAATAATCTAGCAGGACTTCCTACGATAGTGCCCGTGCGTCCAATGCTTATGCTTACTGGTTTCCTAGGAGCCGGAAAGACGACTCTTTTACGTTCTGTTTTGGATGAACTTACCAGCCGTGGTCGTCTATGTGATGTGATTCTAAATGACCGGGAGAATGCAGATATTGATAGAGAAACCCTACGTGACCATACCGAGTCTGTTGCGGCTCTCACAGGGTCCTGTGTTTGCTGTGAAGGAATCGACATACTCTACAATCTGATCCTGAAACTTACTAAAAGTGAGAATCATGCTCTCATAGTAGAATTGAATGGCACTGCCGATCCACTCCCACTTCAGGAGGGATTTACTCTCTTAGAAAAGAAGTTTTTACTCCACCCTCGATGGCAGGTTTGCGTTGTCGATGCGCGTCACTTTGGTCAGAGGACTCAGTTTCGAGGTCTTGAAAACCTTCAATTAGAGACAGCCAGTCACTATTATCTATCGCACACCTCAGATCTCAATGAGGAGAAGGAGCGCGAGCTGGAGTTAAAGGTCGAGAGTGTCAATGCTCATGCAAGCCGAATTTCAGCTTACAGCATTGCAGATTACCTAGGCCAAGCAATTAGTAAGAACAAGCGAGGCTGTCTTGCTATTTCAGATGAGGATTCTGAGCATTGGACAGGGAAAGCTGTGGGATTGAATAAATCAGCTAAGATGCATGGACGTCATCATCTGGCGCATGAATTTACTGGATGTAATATTGTCTTCCCTGACGCAGTCGAAGAGTATCAAGTTCTCGCTTGGATGGAAAAACTGCCTGAGTCCGTTATTCGCGCCAAGGCTTTGGTGACTCTCACTACAGAGCCAGATATACGCTACCTCTATGAACGTGTCGGAATGAAAATCTCACCAAGGCCGATACCTGTTCGTTCAGTCTCTCAAGCGCCGTGTTCTGGAATCTTTGTAGGTGCCGATCTGGACCCCGATGAAATTCTCCAGCACACTCGCGACCTCCTTCATCCCAACTGTTATTTTGCTAACCAATGAATACTTGTAAACCATTCACTTCCTATTTTTCTTTAAATCATGCTGATCGCGTTGGTGCTGCAGCCTCAGTTCTGTGTGCGATTCACTGTGGTGTCGCACCTGTGCTACTCATACTGTTGCCAACTTTCGGGAAAATTTGGGCTCATCCAGCATCCCATGCACTCGTAGCACTCTTCATTGTGCCTCTCGCTATTTTTTCGATATACAAAGGGTATCGGCTCCATCAGAAGCGTTGGGTGCTGGCCTTAGCAGCTGTTGGTATTTTCTTTGTGCTGAGTGGAGCTATCCTACCTGCCTTTAGCCATAGCAGTATTGGCAACAAGCAAGAGGTTCAAGCTGCCGATTTCAATCAGCCAGTGGGGTGTTCATCAGACAATGATTCTAATGCTTGTGAGAAAGACGAACTTGATAAGAAGTCTATCGAGACAGTTAGCTCTCAGCCGGTTGAGGCCGCAGGATGTGTGGATGCGTGTTGTCCAAGCGTGGAGGTCAGCGAGACTGGGGAGATGTCCCTCCATATTCCACCAGCTGCCATCATTACCACATTGGGAGGAATTTTCCTGATAGCAGCACATATAGGAAATCTCTGTCAATGTGGTCATGCATGCCGAGTGAAAGAATGCTGTCCTACGTGACGCTGTTGCACATTCCATCCATTATGCGTCCAATCTAAAAACACCCACGGGATTCCTCCTCGTGAGTGTTTTAAAATACATTCCAAAGGGCTCCTCCGGCAACTAGCGTTGGTGGTGCTGGAAAGAATTTCAAGCGAGGCTAGGCGTGATGAGTGAGCGGATTGCCATCCGTGAACGAAGAATGACGCAGCATTGCGCAGAAAGGCTTTCCAGCCCGATGGGGGCCGATCTTCAAAAACGAGCTACGCTCGCAAATTTAAAGAATTAATAACTCACACACCGACAGCGGGAGTTGCCGGAGGTGCCCCAAAGATGGACATAATAACCTATCACGTAAAACGTAACACCAAGTAGTTCTATATTTCGAATGTGTCGTCTGCTGGAGTTGCTCCTTCGCTCTGAGTTGCTTCTCCATTCGCAGCGAGATGAATGAGAGCGTGGTATACATCTTCTGGGCTGTTGTCTGTAGCTTCAGCAATGTCGTCAGCAGTTTTTTGCCAGCCGGTGAGTGCGCCACGGACTTGATTGAGTATCTCGAGAAAACTCGTTGCCGCTGCTTTACCCGCTTCCACACCTGGTTGATGGTAGGCGTTGATATTGACTAGAGACGCATAGAAGGAAACAGCACGCTCGTAGAGTGCTATGAGCAGACCTAAGGTGAACGGTGTCACCTCGTTGATGGAGATCGTGATCGAGTTGCGATCTGACTCATAGAGGGCTGAGCGTGTACCGCGAAGAAAACCTTGAAGATAGTCTGCGGAGGTTGTGGCAGGGTCGACTTCGATGCTTTCGCCGTTACGGCCCTTACGGACTTCCACGAATGTGGCGAAGAAGTTTTTCACTCCATCTCGGAGTTGCTGGACGTAAGCATGTTGATCTGTAGATCCTTTGTTGCCGTATACTGCGATACCTTGGTTGACGACATTACCGTCGAGATCATGCTCCTTGCCTAACGACTCCATGACGAGTTGCTGGAGATACTTAGAGAAGAGAGAAAGTGAGTCTTTATAAGGGAGAATGACCATGTCTTTTTCGCCTTTGCCGTTACCAGCGTGGTACCATGCCAGCGCGAGCTGCATTGCTGCGTTTTCCGAAACATCGCTATTGCGGGTGCGAGCATCCATCTGGTTGGCGCCTGCGAGGAAGGCATCGATATCGATCCCCTGCAGAGCTGCCGGCACGAGGCCTACAGTGGACATGATAGAAGTACGGCCGCCGACCCAGTCCTCCATTGGGAATATAGTGAGCCAGTCGTTGCTAGTGGCGTGGTTGAAGAGCTTCGAGCCTTCACCAGTGATTGCCACAGCGTGCTTCGAGAAGTCTACTTTGTTTGCTTCGAAGAATTCCTGAGCTTCGAGCATCCCATTACGCGTCTCAGCAGTGCCGCCAGATTTGGAAACAACGCACACGAGAGTCTTGTTCAGACTAGCACCAATTTGCTGGAGAGTGGTGTCGATACCTGCCGGGTCGGTGTTGTCGAAGAAGTAAGTCTTGAGCTTAGATTCCGCGCCTAGTGCGTGATAGACGAACTGTGGGCCGAGAGCCGAGCCACCGATGCCGATGAGCAAGAGGTTCTCAAAGCTGCCACCAGTAGGTGGCGAGATCTTTCCGCTGAGTACCTTATCGCTGAACTCTTTGAGTGCTACGATTGGCTCGGTGACCTGTGCCTTGATGGCATCGTTTGGAGCCAGATCCGCATTGCGAAGCCAATAGTGACCGACCATTCTACCTTCGTCAGGGTTCGCGATCGCTCCTGCTTCTAGGTCGGCCATGTCTTTAAGGGCACGATCGACCTTCGGTTGCATTTCTTTGTAGAAACTACCTTTGATGTCCATCAAAGAAAGATCGATTGAGAGTCCTAGGTCGGAGTAACGAGTGAGAGATTTGTTGTATGTTTGCCAGTTAGACATGGTTGTATGTTCTATGGTTTAAGAATAATGAAGGATAGAGTGAATGTTTTCACAATCGATGGCCTCACGGCCGTTGAGAAAATCAAGCTCGATGAGGAAAGTCACGCAGACGACTTCCGCTCCGAGTTGTTTTAAAAGTTCTACAGCTGCATCTGCCGTGCCTCCAGTAGCAAGTAAGTCATCAATCAGTAAAACTCTGTCACCGGGCTTGACTGCGTCCTCGTGGATCTCGATTTCGTTCTCACCATACTCTAGTGAGTAGCGCCTCGACTTGGTATGCCACGGCAATTTACCTTTCTTTCTGATTGGGACAAACCCCACATTATATTTCAGGGCTATGGGTGGAGCAAAAATAAAGCCACGTGCATCAATCCCGACCACTTTGTCTACCTTCAGGTCTGCCGCCGTGGCGGCCATTTGGTCGATACTTTGCTGGAATAGCTCAGAATCTCCGAGTACTGGGGTGATGTCTTTAAAGACAATTCCATCTTTCGGGAAGTTGGGGACGTCGCGGATGGCGGCTCGCAGCTTATCTGGCATCTATCTATCAAATAGAGACTAGATAGAATTGCACGAAAATTTTCTAAGAAACCTGAAGTTGATGGTGATGCGCGATCGTATCTCAGCTAACTGCGGGTGCGTAGTCGCTCGATTGGTGGAGCAGCGATGCTGATGAAAGAGTGACAGCAAGCAATATCTGCTTGAACGAATGGCTTAGCTATAGCATGGATGTGGGGTGACGAATTTAATAATCTACCTTCTCATGGCAGCGCTACTCTCAGGGATGGCTGGTTATTTGGGAATGCGCGCGGTGCAGCATGGTCATAGGAGCCGCTGGACTGTGGCGTGGATGCTGTTCTCATTCGCCGCTCAATGTGCTGTTCTTGGTATTCGCGGCGATCTACGTGGTCAGTGCCCGCTCGGGGATACGGGTGAAATCCTGGTATTCCTCGCATGGTCGATGACGATTTTCTACTTGCTGGTTGGTTCGACCTACCGATTGTCATTATTAGGAGTTTTTTCAGCGCCAGTGGTGAGTTTGATGCTTTTGATTGCCACGATCCCAGGGGTGATGGAGCCTAACCCCGGAAGGATAATAACTGTGGAGCCTTGGCATGAAATGCATGCCGCATTGTCGGTGCTTTCGTACGGAGCTTTAGGTTTGTCTGCTATTGCTGGAGTGATGTTCATGGTGCTCAATAAAAAGCTGAAGCATCACGAAATGAAGTCCCGCTTGTTTCTCAAGCTCCCTCCACTTTCTTCAATTACAGCATCCATGGTTCGACTCACAGGAGTAGGTACTTTAGTTCTTACTGGTGGTGTGCTTTGTGGTTTTCTGATGCCTCGTGAGTCTAGCGGCAGTATGGCTCACTTCTGGGCAGCAGTGGTCGTCTGGATTGGCTACACGTCGCTCTTGACAATTTGGCAGGTGAGGGGGATGACGCCCTCGCGAATGGCACTGAGTGTGGTTTCACTCTTTATCGTATCTCTCCTAGTATTTGCAGCGCTCTAATCAACGATCAATGGATTTACTTTGTCTAGGTGTGAATCACCAAACAGCGCCAGTTGAGGTGCGCGAGCGCTTTGCCGTGTCTGCAGATAGCCTTGGAAAAGCCAGTAAAGAGCTGGCCGGTATGTTGGGGATCGAGGAAGCCGTCGTGCTTTCCACCTGTAACCGGATGGAAG
>JBLHPP010000017.1:0-16958 GCA_047624385.1 Crocinitomicaceae bacterium | reverse complement strand
TTAACTGAGTGCCATTATTGTTAGAGTGAAAGGTAACTCTGGCAACTAGAAATGATGATGCAGAAAAGTAAAACAAGTAGAGCGAAGCCGATCGCTGATCGCATGTTTGAGATACTCAACCGAGAACTTGTACTCCCACAAGTAATCAGCATAGCCCAATTTAAGATACTGGCAACATTACCGTTCGGTTAGAGGTTCGCGGTGCCTACTCCACAAGCAGCTCTAGCTATTCAGTCAATATCCCCTGTCGCTCACACCAAATAAAAATACCGATCGTCAGTGAGTACGATCGGTATTAGAAATTTAAAATTCTAAGCGGATTTAGTTAGTCACACGCATTGGCATTATGACGTAGAGGAAGGAGCCATCTATACGGATCACACCTGGACTCATTTCATCAATAAGATCGAGGTAGACATCTTGCGTGTCTAAGTTCTTCAAAGGAGCCATGAGGAATTCTGGGTTGAATGCGATAGCAAACTCAGCTCCAGCATAAGTCACATCGATGCGCTCGGCAGATTCACCAATGTCTTGGGTATTCGCCATAACATCGATTCTGTTAGCACCGAAGGCTAGCTTCACTGAGTTAGACTTATCTGAAGCAATCAATGACACCCGGCGGACGGTTTCGAGGAAGGCTTCACGGCCTACCTGGATTCGCTCAGTTGTATTGTTAGGGATAACCTGACGGTAGTTAGGGTAGTTTCCTTCGATCAACTTCGAGACCAAGAGGCTTCCATTGATTTCAAATGCGACCTGGCTGTCAGTAAGACGGATGATAACATCACCTTTGTCAGTCAAAAGTCGTTGAAGTTCCTGAACTGCTTTAGAGGGGATAATCACATCAGCTTCGTGGCTGGATGGGAACTCTAGATCGTTCTCAACCATTGCAAGACGACGGCCGTCGGTTGCAACAAGTGTTATTTTTCCATCCTTAAATGAAGTGTAAATACCATTGAGAACGTAACGTGTCTCGTCGGTAGAAATGGCGTAGGATGTTTTCTTAAGTGAATCTAAAAGAACTTCTTGAGTCATCTTGTATTCCTTTGCCTCTTCAAACTTTGGAAGTGGTGGAAACTCATCTTCACCTAGACCAATGATCTTAAAAAATGATGGGCCAGACTTAATGCTCGCGTAGTTTTTACTATCCACAGATATTTCAACAGTCTCAGCTGGGAGCTCACGGATAATGCTAACGAGACGCTTTGCTGGGAGAGTAGTAGCACCTTCCTTTTCAACATCAGCCATGACTGAACCACTCACTCCAACATCGAGGTCTGTGGTGGTAAGTTTAAGTTCACTCCCCTTAGCTTCGATCAATACGTTTGATAAAATAGGAAGAGTTGTGCGGTTGCTTACCACGTGCTGCACCTGCTGGAGAGCATCGAGAAAAGACTGCTTGGAAATAGTAAATTTCATGAGTTTTGCCGGTAGTTATTCTCCCCGAGAATCAGGAAGAAGTGATCTTCGGGTTCAAATTGAACTTTCCCCCAGTAAACGCAAGTCCCATTTAGAACAAACCACCACTTTTGCTGTATATGGCTATGTTTACTCGCAATAACACAATATATGGTATGGTCATTTTAAAGTGTGATTACCCTAGCTCCTTAGAAATGTATATAAGCCACTAAAGCACTCATCGCTGGCCGCTCTCTCAGACTAAGACACAAAAAAAAGAGGCCATCTCGAACGAGGACCTCTTTAGGATAAATGTATGGGTGGTTGGGACTGCTAACGCTGTAGCATTGCATCGAGCAAGTCGACAGTGTCGCGCACCATTGATTCATTACCAATGCGCTGCTCCACTTTCTTCACAGCGTGGATCACCGTACCATGATCGCGTCCGCCAAAGGCATCTCCAATCTCCATCAAAGATGACTGAGTCATCTTACGACTAAGGTACATGGCAACCTGACGGGCAAATGCAATATTTGCTGGGCGGCGTCTGCTACTCATGTCGGCAAGACGAATATCGTAGTGTTCTGAAACTGCTTTCTGAATAGCATCAATACTGACCTGCTTTGAGCCTTCTTCGCGCAAAATGTCTCGGAGAAGTGTCTCGGCGCGTTCGATAGTGATCGATGTGCCGCCGAGTGACGCATAGGTTGCTAGTCTAACCAGCGCACCTTCTAAGCGTCGCACGTTACTACGAATGCGCTCAGCGAGGAAGCGGATAACTTCATCTGAGAGTTTCACATCCCAGTCATCCATCTTCTTACGAAGAATCGCCACACGTGTCTCCATGCGAGGTATCTGCATCTCTACAGTCAGTCCACTTTCAAAGCGAGAAATGAGACGTGGCTCAAAATTCTTGATCTCACATGCTGGACGGTCACTGGTAAGGACAATTTGGCTCTGAAGATCGAGTAAGGTGTTGAAAGTATGGAAGAATTCCTCTTGTGAACGCTCTTTACCTGCGAGGAACTGAATGTCGTCGATGAGTAGAACATCAGCTTTGCGGTACTTACGGCGAAACTTTTCGAGGTCCCCTTTCTTCACTGCATCGATAAACTCGTTAGTGAACTTTTCACTAGTGAGGTAAACAACCTTAGCATTGGGGTTCTCCGACAGCATACGGTTACCCACAGATTGCATCAAATGAGTTTTACCCAGTCCTGAGCTACCGTGGATGAAAAGTGGGTTGTAAGAAACTCCAGACCCTGAAGCTACGGCGGTACAGGCAGCGTGAGCAAACTCACTATTCTGACCCACCACAAAACGTCTGAAGCTGAAGAGCGGGTTAAGACCTACTCCCTTTAGTTTCTTGTCTAGGTTCGCTTTATCGGCGGCTGGCATCAAGATCCTAGAATCTGCGCCATTCTCATCTGAACCGTCAGCGTGCATGTCTTCTGAGCCTGTAACACAAACTCTGGCAACAACGGACGCGTCGAGAACTTTGGAAACTGCAGATTGCAGTTCAGGCATGAAGTTAGTTTCAATCCAAACTTGGTGGATGTCACTTGGGACTGCGATTCTTATTTCGTTCTGTGAGATCTCGCCACAAGCGGCGCCGTCAAACCAACGTTGGTAGGCGTCCGGACTTAGTAGTTTTTGCAGATGTCCGGAAACTGCGTTCCAGATCGTTTGATCTGCTGTACTGGGGGTAATAATTTCTGATGCATTTGATAGGTCGGTGGGGTTGGGTTTTGTTTCGTGCATTTTGGTAGCTTCCGCTCGTGTGGTATTCTTTCCTGAGGGCTGAGCAGAATTTGGGTTCCTGCTTTGGTGTGACGGAGTTGATACACATCCAATTCCACTATTGGGAAAACTTTTTAAAATTACAGGTCCTCCAAAAAAAGTTTTTAGAGTTTCCACAAGGGTTCCACGGGTATTTTTTTTTAGAGGCTTGACGAGCCCATTAGTTAACTTCTCTAAACCAAGTTTTAACGACTGTTCACAAGTCATTGAAAAACCTCACAAACCTAGATTAATCAATAGTTAGAGCGTAATTGAGAACATTCTAACAAATCATTTATTTAAAAAAATCCGCGTAACTTACTATAACTTTTAAGCTTAAAAAATTACTGAACTACAGAGCAGTCGTGAGCAGATCACCGCCTGGTTAAGCGTGGCTAATATTACAGGTTATTGAATCATGTTCAGAAAAGGTATGGTGCTAAATTTGAGCCTTGAGTGAGAAAAGTTATAACTCAAATACGGAGAATACTAGCGCCGTGGTATTACGTTCTCCGTGTTAAGGCATTATAGCATACGATCATTCGGATCAAAATAAGGGTGAAACGGCTTGGCTCAGAGGATGTAAGAAAGAGGGCCGTCACGTAACCAAAGGTGCCGAAAAATAGTGGCCGGAAGCCGAGGTGAAACCTAGTCTTCCGGATGCTCAAAGGTAAAGACTTCCGCCTCGGAAGCTGCCAAATAACCGAGGATTAGGGTAAGTGTTGCTAACCGCATGGAAGTTGAATGGCTCGGGTATTCGTGCTGATGAATAACCAAGCTAGCCCTGCCATCGTATTTCGCCCGCTAAAAAACAAGAGCCCCGTTATCGCCAAAATAAAAGTAACAACGCTTACTCGTCTTTCAAAAACCCAGTCAATGGGCTGGTAGCAGAGGCGCCGTCAATCATTTCAGGGAGGCCCATTTCGTAGGCTGCACGGCCGGCTTCGACTGACATCTTGAATGCCTGCCCCATACGGGTTGGATCGCTGGCAATCGCGATTGCAGTATTCACGAGCACAGCATCAGCGCCGAGTTCCATCGCCTCAGCAGCATGTGAAGGAGCTCCTAGACCAGCATCAACAACGACAGGAACGATGGATTGCTCTACGATGATGCGGATGAGGTCACGCGTGACGATTCCTTTATTAGAACCAATCGGTGAGCCCAGTGGCATGACAGCGGCTGTGCCGACTTCTTGGAGTCGCTTCGCCAAAACTGGATCAGCATTGATGTAGGGAAGAACAGTGAAACCTTCTTTCACAAGAACTTCCGCCGCCTTGAGTGTTTCGATCGGGTCGGGAAGTAGGTAAGTAGGGTCTGGATGGATCTCTAGTTTTATCCACTTTGGCAGACCTGCAGCTGCAGCGAGACGAGCGAGGCGGATCGCCTCTTCTGCATCCATTGCACCACTGGTGTTCGGGAGAAGTAGGTATTTCTCAGGATCGATATACTCTAGAATATTCGCGTACGGGTCCTTGGCGCCAGAGAGATCTGCCCGGCGCAGAGCCACGGTGACAATCTGAGATCCAGACGCATTGAGAGCGTCACGCATTGATGCGTTCGACGGGAATTTTCCAGTTCCTGTCATCAATCGAGAATCAAAGCTACGATCGGCAATAACTAATGGCTGGTTCTTCATGGCGGCGGCAAACTACGCGCCAACGGCGTCTGCCGCAATCGCCAAATGTGACTAAGTGGTCATAGGCGTCAAAATAAGGATGAAACGGTTTAGGAAATGGTGTGCCAGATGGAGAAACACCTCTACCGCGAAAAAGACGAAAGGCGCTAAAAGGCCAGCTAGATGAAACAAAACTCTACCACCAATCTCACTAATCCCACGAATCAGAAGATGCAAGCAAAGTGCTGTCTATATTCTGACCGTATCTCTGCCCTCGATTCTCAATTGGAGCGCAGCGACTCCCCCACCCGCCGAAGGTGCGTAAACATCGTAGCCGGCAGCCGTTGCCCTAGCGACGCCTGCCGGTTCTCTAGTTAGAAGAAAAGCGCCTCCGAAGGAGCCGAACAATACGTATAGCCTAACGCCTCATAATTAAGTCTATTTTGCTAAGCTTTGAGACCCACTATTTTGCTTCATCGTATTCGCTACTTGCTACTCCTCAAACCCCATCTCAAGTATAATTTATCCTTGGTAGGCAAAGGCTGGTACGCCTTTTACTCCGAGACCTGTCACGCGGAAGATCAGACCCGCGTGTTCTTCTTTCTCAGTCTTATGCACACCAGTCGTGACGAATAGCTCATCGAGGTTCTCTCCACCGAAGGCACAGGCCGTCGTTTCAAGACATGGAATCTCGACTCTACGTATTTCCTTTCCAGTGCGGGGGTCGAAGCAAGCAACACATGCACCATGACAAAATGCCACCCAAAGATTGCCGTCGGCATCGATCGTCATTCCATCTGGTGAAGAATCAATGTGGCCCGTGTCAGCGGCTGTGCGGATGTTAGAAATATGGCCGTCAGCGTAGTCGAAAGCTAGTATCTCGCGGCGTGGGGTATCGATGTAATACATCGTCTTTCCATCCACCGACCAAGCCAGTCCGTTAGAGTTGGTCACTGGACCAAATGCCTCAGTGAGTTCACCATTCCTATCGAGTTTATAAAGCCGAGCGTCTCCGGTTTTTTTAACCAATGAAATTGTACCCGCGAAGAAGTGTCCGTCAGGCGAGCACTTTCCGTCGTTGAATCGGTTATTTGGTTTATCTGGTTCTGGGTCTGCAATCGCAGTCTTCTGGCCATCGCAATTCAGGAAATACAGGCCATTGTCGCCAGCGATGACCATTCCACCAGTCTCCCTAGGGACTACAGTTCCCACGCGCTCACCCACCTCGATTACCTTCTCTTCACCCGTTACAGTGTTGAGTCCTATCACTTTGTGCTGCTCAATGTCTACATAGAGAAGCATTCCATCCCACCAAATAGGGCCTTCGCCCCATGTCGCGCGGTAACTACCAATTGGTTCAATCGTCATGCAGTTAGGCATAGTCAACTACCTAGTATTTGTCCAGATGGATCGCCACTTCCATTTGACTATTGCAAGGATGATGTCGAGCCGAGAAAAAGGCTCCAGCACACTATTTTTGCGAGATAGCAGCTTTAGAAAGCCCGCGACGAATTTGTGAACTAATTTTTAACAAGCTCAGTTCTAGCCTACCGTTTTGGTTCCACAGAGGAAGCATCATGAGAAGCAAAATAGGAAATAGCCAATGAGAGGTGCGCACCACGAATTCCGCTATCCATGGATCCATACCATTGTACTTTTGTGCGGTGTCATAATGAGCCAATATTCTAGCAAGGGCAGTGATCCCGCCCCACATTACCATGTAGTAAAGCCCTGGTCGACGTAGCTGAGGAATAAGAATAGCAATAGCAGCGATAAAATCTAGAATACCCACCGTGTAAAGAAAAGCCAGAGCTCTCTCTTCGCTAATGCCTAAGATATCCATCGTCATGACCTGAAAGCTCCACGGTACAGGGTGGTAACCAACCGCGTAAAGACCGTGGCCAACAAAGCAAGCACACACACACAATGAGGCCACCCACGCCCAAGTTTTTGGCATCATCGGCCACACCAGAACCCATAGAAACAACAATGGAATTCCTGCTTGAAGTACATATTCGATCATCATAGCAGACTGGTAATTCACATAGGCATAGTTGCCAAAACTATCGAGGGCCAAAATCGCCCATAGCGGGACTAAGAACCATTTGAAAATAGCAAAATAGGGTATCCGCATCAGCAACGTCAGCACCGCCCCAATCATCAGGATAATCCCCAACCATTCAATGCCATTGGTAATGTATGGATCTGATTCAAGTGCGTAATCCTCCCAACTTAGACTCGTGTACTTTTCTAAAAGAGGAGAAACAGCCTCTTCGTTCCAGAGTAACGAACGGATCTGGCTCCCCCACTTGTACATAAGCCATCCACGTGCCGCTAACGTCAGGCAGACAGTAAGCTGCAACATACTCAGCCACAGCCAAGAAACACGAACATAGAGACTTCCGCCGCTAGGGCAGAACTTCCCAGCTGTCACGTGTTGGATTATTTTTTTCAATGGCTTATTTTAAATGCTGAGACTAATCTAACGACGGTTAGAAAATGCCCACCCCCAACACCGAGATGATGCCTGAGCGGAATATAATTTTTCAGAGTTTCACAAAAGACACGAAACTCATAGCTGGTATGAGAACTTTACTTTTTCTTAGCTTTGATTGTGAGTAGCTCTCCTCCCTTTGCCTGCCAAATCGACAGACCATCAGGGGTTTTGAAGGAATTCATCTGGGCCACTGATTGTACTTTTTGAGCACTGTCGTCTTTATCGAACCTTACAGTCTTCAGATGAATGGCCGTAGGAGTCACCTGCACCCAGTCAAACCCATTGAAGGCGTCACAATCGATCGTCCAAGACTTTGCATCATTAGCTTTACGCAGTGGTGCTCCCCAGCAGCCTTCACCTGTATAAACAGTGGCTTTAGGGTCGTTCTTTGCCGCAGAGAATCCTTCTTCGCCATTCACATCAGGCTTCAGCGGGTGAGTGCGCTTATTACAATGAGAGTCGGACTCGAAAGCTAAATCCATTCCATACTTATAAAAAATAGGTGCCCATTTGTAGGGGTTATCCCCTTCTTTTTTGGCACCAACATGAGGGCGCATCGGCTTGTGATAGCCAGCCACGGAGAAAGTCACCTTGCTGACATGCTTTCCAAGATCCTTTTCCAGCCATTCACTCTGGGCACCTGCCGCTGGGATTTCAGAGTTCAGCGTGTAGTACCTGAGTAGATCACCACCGACAGTAAATGCATAATACGCATCATCTGGTGTGTTAAATTCATTAGCGATCGCGTCCTTCTTATTCTCGTGGTTACCACGGTGGGCAACGATCGGGATTATTGTCCCATCTTCAGAAATAGTCAGCTGCCAATCAGTAAACCAGGTGTCCCACTCTTTGTCTGTAGCCCTGTTGACCATGTCGCCGGAGAACGAGATGAAGAGAGGTTTAAGCTTCGCGGCTATCTTATTGAGTTCCTGACGGGTTTTGCGGTTACTACGGGAGTCACCACCATTGATGAATGTGAATGTCTCAGCTTTCGCAGGAGCTGTGTGGAATTTCAAACGACGACTCACACCTGCGGCATCTTTGATCACGTAAAAATACTCAGTATCTGGCTCTAGCCCCGACAGCTTGGCAAAACAATTGGTCCCATCTTTGATCTTCACAGTCTGGTGCACAGCCTGGGTCTTGGCATAGAGGTGGTGTTTGCGTTGCTTATCAGCCTTACCGAAATGCACAATTCCTGGCTCACCTGATTTCTGTACCCAGCCGACGGTTGCTTCAGTTGTTGGATTATCAATCCACATCAGTCGAAACTTCACAGTATTTGAGTCGTTTTCACCGATAACACCGACACCGTCAGCCGCCAAAAGTGGTAAACTAAGGGAGAGAACGAGAGCTCCAGTCACTGCTTGGAGTGCTGGTTTTATATTAAAGCGAATAGGCATAGTCGTAGGTAAAAAATGTGATTTCGACTCAGTCACTTGAGCCAAACTAGTCCTATATACACCACACATTACCAAGTTTTGTCAAAGACTTGGACAATCATTAGGAATAAAGTGGCTGTCAAACCGCATTTGTCCTTTCACATTGTAGGAATTGTGACTACTCCCCCTACATGTCTTTCAAAGATCTCGGGCTCTCAGAGTCTATCGTTCAAGCCGTTACCGAAGCGGGCTACGAAAAACCTACTCCAATTCAGGCGCAAGCAATCCCTCTCATTCTTGAGGGACGCGATGTCGTAGGTGCTTCTCAGACCGGTACTGGAAAGACTGCAGCCTTCGCGCTCCCATCACTTTCTAAAATCAAAGCGCTCGGCAGACCACAAATTCTTGTGCTCGAGCCAACCCGCGAACTCGCTCACCAAGTTGCTGAGCAATTCGAAGCATACGGCAAACACACCGGCTGTAATGTCGCCCTCCTCTACGGTGGAGTTGGCTACGGTGAGCAGCTTGAAATGCTAGCAAAGGCTGACATTGTAGTCGCCACTCCAGGTCGCCTGGTCGACCATTTCTTCCGCGGTACAATGCGCTTCGGTGATGTGCAAATCCTCATCCTCGACGAAGTTGACCGCATGCTCGACATGGGATTCCTCCCCGTCGTTCGTAAGATCGTCAATCTCTGCCCATGGAAGTCTGACCTCAACCTCCCACGTGACGAAAGTGAAAAGGAATTCAAGCTCAAGACACTCCCTGACCGCCAGACACTCTTTTTCTCGGCTACCATGCCACCAGCGATTCAAGGCTTTGCCACATTCTGTCTGGATAACCCAGAGAAGATCGAAATCGCTCGCGCAAAGGTTTCTAGCACGATCAAGCACGCCTTTTACCCTGTCTCCATGGACCAACGTGACGAGCTCCTTGTCGAACTCATCAACCGCACTGACATCCAGTCAGTCATGGTATTCACCCGTACTCGTAAAGAAGCTGACGCAGTGTGTGGCATGCTCAACGATAAGACTGAAGCCAAAGCCACCGCTATGCATTCAGACATCGGTCAGAAAGACCGCATGAAAGCACTCGCAGGCTTTAAAGACGGCACCTACGACATCCTTGTAGCTACTGACGTCGCGGCACGCGGTATCGATATCTCTACAGTCTCTCACGTGATCAACTACCGTGTCCCAGAAAACTCTGAAGACTACGTGCACCGCATTGGTCGTACTGGCCGTGCTGAATCCGAAGGTGATGCATTCACCATCCTCACTGCTGACGAGATTGAATACGCTGATTCAGTGGAAAACTTTGTTGGACACAAGATCGAACGCCGCAAGCTTGAAGACTTTAACTACACTTACACAGCTTTGCTTGACGAGAGCCCTGGTAAGTCAGTACGCAAGCCGCGCCGCCCAGCACCGAAGCGCCGCCGTAAATAATCAGAAGAAGTTCCGACTTCACACCTGATACTTTTCACTGCTAGATTGAGCTACTGCTTAATCTAGCATTTTTTTATGAGAGTACTCGCCATCGACCCCGCCATTAGAAACACAGGCTATGCTATTGTGGAAGGCGATCAAAACAAGCAACGAGCTATCGACTACGGCGTGATCAGTATTCCCGCCAAGATTCCTCAGTCAGGGGCGCTCTCGGCAGTCCGCACTGGGCTACAAAACTTGATCACGCAATACGAACCTGACGTCGTAGCCGTCGAGGCCATCATCTACGTACAGAGTGTCCGTACCGCCATCAGCATGGGAGCAGCCCGCGCTGCTGCGATGATCGCAGCGGCCGATAACGGACTTGAATGCTACGAGTACGCCCCAAAGAAGATCAAAAAAGCAGTGGTCGGTAATGGTAATGCCGACAAGGCTCAAGTTGCCTTCATGGTGCGGGCGCTGCTCGGCCTGAGTGAGACCCCGCCACACGATGCGGCAGATGCTATTGCTATAGCCATCGCTCACCTATCAGCCTCAGATCCACTCAGAGCGACGATCTTAGATCGAAAGAGAATTTGAAAAGCGACGGCTATCAACCTAACTGATAATGCTTAACCCCACTAACAACCGACGTCACGACCTAGATGCCCTGAGAGCTTGTGCTATGTTGTTAGGCATAGCACTCCACGCAGCATTAGCCTACGCCACCTTTGGCTGGGCGGTGAGCGACCCGTCCCAATCGGAGGCTTTCAATTGGTTTTTCCACCTAGTCCATGGCTTCCGTATGCAGTTATTCTTTTTACTGAGCGGATTTTTCACCGCCATGCTTTACCAGAAGCGAGGAATGTGGCCGCTACTAAGCCACCGACTCAAACGAGTATTTCTACCCCTTCTACTCTTTACCCCAATCCTCATTCCTCTCACCGAATGGGTTTTACAATTAAATCGAACCAAGCAGGGAAATGGCGAAACATTGGCCCCCCCCACAAATGCATCATGGTTTGAGGTCTTCAATTTCCACCACCTTTGGTTCCTCTGGTTTCTATGCCTCTTTGTTCTGGGCTTCGCACTGATCAGCAAAATAGCGAAGCCTAATCTGCATAAGAAATGGTTCAATTCACCGCGTTGCCTCATCTGGCTCATTCCTCTCACATTACTCCCTCAGCTATGGATGACTAGAGCTTACCCGCTCTACGGTCCAGTGTCCTCACTCGGACTCATTCCCATTCCCTCGGTACTATTCTACTATGCAATATTTTACGGATTTGGCGCCACGCTCTATCACTTTGGAGATGCTGGTATAGCTAGACACTGGAGACTTAAGCTAGCTCTAGCGCTCTTTATCCTCTTCCCCACCGGTATGTTCTTTGAGTGGTGGAGCATTTACAACGCCCCATCACTGCAATGGATTTCTGACCTTCTCCAAGTCAGTTTCAGCTGGCTGATGATCTTTGGCTGTATAGGCTTCTTCCGTGAAAAATGTGCCCAACCATCACCCAAAATGCGCTACCTCTCAGACGCATCCTACTGGCTCTATCTAGCTCACCTCCCGCTAGTTTTCGGGCTCCAACTCGCTATCCTAGAATGGCCACTATCCTGCTGGATTAAATTCCCACTGGTCAATCTATTCAGCTTCAGCCTACTACTCCTAAGCTATCATTTTCTAGTTAGAGATAAATCCCTCGGGAGACTTCTTAACGGTAAATAGTCAACTTCAGGACGTCTTATACCCTATTCCTATCAGAGATTGAAAACAAACTGATACCGGTGACACCCTAGATTTGACATGGCTCTAGTTGACCCATTTATAGGTCAACTTTTCCATCTTTTTTAGCAGGGCAGACTTGTTCGCTACTGGCTTAGCTTTATCGAAGCCCAGCCAAAGCACCGCCGTCTTATCTTTGTGGCTGGCCATAGACCAAAGTGCTCTACCACCAAAAGCGTAGGTTGTGTATTGCACTGTACCCTTTACATTTTTAAGAAGCTTGTTGGTTTCAGTAGCGGAACCTTCCTGGATTGCCTGGGTATTTTTCGCTGAGTTGGCAAAGAGTGTCGTGCCATCACGCTTGACTATAGATTCCACAAAATAGGTATGTGGTCGTTTTCCATTGTTGGCAAAGACAGAAAAGGCGGTAGCTAACTTATGTGGGTTTGTTGTTCCGCTTCCGTAGAATATTTCCTTTTGATTGAAGTTGTCGTTAAAGCCAAAACGTTTTGCCATGCGTGCCGTGTCCGCGGCATCGAGTTGCTTGCTTGTTTGTACTGGATTACCTCTGATCGGTAGCTTGCCTCTCTCTAGGGCTATCGCATAGATGAATGGGCTAAATGCGTCACCAAGATCAATCTGACCAAAAAAAGCGCGATCGAATTCGGAGGTTTTTATGTTGGTGCCGCCAATCGAGCAGCGTATCGCTCCCGATGTGTGGTCGATGACAACGCAGGCTGCTTGTAAGTTAGGTTCCTTGGTACTGCTCATGATAGACTTCATGTCTTTTTCGCATAGGTGCAGAAGATCTAGGTCGAGAGAGCTCGTGATGGTGAGCCCGGCGGCTCGGATGTCTTTTTTAGCTAACAGTTCATTCAAATGACGATCAAGTGCATTCATTGCATAGCCATTGGCTGCAGCCTGGGGTTTCTTCGCCGTGGTGATAAGCAATGGCAGTATGAGTGGCGTTGACTTGATAGATTGAGCCTTTGTCCCGGTCAATTTCCCTACAGCCACCAATCGATCGAGAACTTGATTTCTTTGTTCCTCAGCCGCTTTAAGATCATTCAATGGCGAGAAAATATGCGGACCACGGATGATGCCTACGAGAGTGGCTGATTCGGAAAGGTCCAATTCGCGAGTCGGCTTCTTGAAGTACTTCTGTGAGGCTTGTCCAATTCCATAACAACCCGATCCAAAATAAATTCGGTTGAGATAATATGCCATGATTTCCGGCTTGGTGTAGTGGTTCTCAATTCGAAAAGTGAGAGCTATTTCTATAAATTTTCTATTCAGAGACTTTTCCTTCAATTTGTCATCATAAGTGTTACGAGCGAGCTGCATTGTGAGTGTCGAGGCTCCCTGAGTGAAGGACATGTCCTTCACATTCCTTCCGGTCGCTCGTACTAGTCCAACAAAATCAACACCACAGTGGGTTTCAAAGTTCTTATCTTCACGCGCGATGAGAGCATCCACCAGATGCTTAGGTAAGTCTTCCTTCGTGATCAGCAAAGATTGTTTATCGCCGGCCACTAATAAGGGCTTACCTGTGTGATCAAGAAAGATGTTTTGATGCTGTTCTTCAGCTACCTTATCCAGATCAAACTTGCTCGCTTTATAGTAGTAATAGGAGGCTACTAGTAAAAAAATAACACTTCCAAATAGGAATAGCCTGAAGCCCACCTTGTGTGATAGCCGTAACCACTCAGGCATCCAATCCATCATCGGAGATTTTCTATTTTTCGATTTCCAGGACATACTTTAGACGATCAGGTTCTAACGAATAGGAATGGCTCTCGGTGGCTCAGCCTTCTCTGGCAGGACTTCTGCGCGGACGGGGTGGTTATCACATGTGTGTTTGGGGATTAAATCAACTGGGATCGAAGCAGTGTACGCTGAACGATGGGATTCACAACCACGTGTGGCAATCTGAGAAGTGTAGCGGCAAATACGCACTTTTTTAAAGTGCATGGTGGGAGTCAGGTCATGCGTTGGGTATTTGCGTGGGTCTGCAGCCTTCATCACGTCAGCCCAGATCGGTAATGCTAGGGTCGAGCCGTATCCACGGCTAATCGTTCGTGTGTTGTCATCCATACCTACCCATACTGCGCAGGTGATTGAGCTCGTGTAGCCGGCAAACCATGCATCTCGGTAGTTGTCTGTAGTTCCTGTTTTTCCGCCGCAGGGAGCTTCGAAACCATGGATGCTACGCAAAGATGCGGCCGTGCCTCGTGAGGTTACTTCTTGGAGAGTATTTGAAACCGACCAAGCTGAGCCAGCCTTCGCCGCAGTATAGGGAATCGAGCCTGATCCAGGGTAAACGACTTTGCCATTGCCGTCGATGATCTCTGCAATGATGAAGGGTCGGTAGATTACACCTCCATTTGGGAAGGCACTATAAGCCTGCGCCACTTGGTGTGGTGACGCCTCGAATGCCCCCAAGTAGGTAGCTGGAGTATTTGGGATTTTCTGATTGAATCCTACTTTTCTAGCGCTTTCTAATACATTACCGATACCCGCGTAGTCACCTATTCTCACCGACGCTGTGTTGCGTGATCGAGCGAGAGCTTCTGCCACAGTCATCATGTTCTGGTAGGTGCGATCAGAGTTGGCTGGCGACCATGAGCGCTGGGCTCCTTTGATTTCACCCGGGCGGATTCGACTATCTCGTACCCACGCTCCAGGTTGGAGCCCTTTATCAAAGGCTGACATGTAGACAAATGGTTTGAAGATCGAGCCGATTTGCCTCTTGCTGTGAAGCGCTCTATTGAATTTTGACTCATCGGCATTTCGTCCGCCAACAATAGCTCTAATGGCACCACTTTTATTTTCAACACAAACCAGTGCTCCTTGGATGTACTTTGGAGCGATTCTTGTATGCGCTAAGTTCCGAACAAATTGAGCCCTAGTTTGATGGCTGTAACCTGAGCGTTGCTCAACCGCTTTGAGGCGCTTTTCAACAGAAAGCTCGGCAGCCTTTTGCATCTCTGGGTCGATCGTTGTGGTGATGTGTAACCCGCCCATGTCGATATTGTGTTTCTCGAGGATTGTATCAAGGTCGCGACGAATAGCATCCATCGCATAGGAATCATGCCGGATACGTCTTCCGCTGGGACGAATTTTAAGCACTTCTCGTTTTGCTTTATCCGCTTCAACTTGAGTAATAAATTCGTAGTGAACCATCCTGGCCAGCGTCACATCGCGTTGTTCCTTCGCCGCTTCAAAGTTGACGAAGGGTGAGAAGGTATTGGGTCCGCGGATAATCCCTGCTAGTAAGGCCGACTCTGACAGGCTTAACTCGGAGGCTGTCTTTTCAAAATAAGTTCGAGACGCGGATTCTATTCCTTGAATCGAGTGACCCCAAAAAATACGATTCATGTAGTGCTGAAGAATTTCGTCTTTTGTGAATTTATTTTCGATCCGCAGCGCGAGCGCTAATTCTAGTAATTTCCCATCAATTGATTTACCTTTGTAATTAAAGGAATTGTCCGCTAACTGCATCGTTATGGTAGAGGCACCTTCTTTTTTACCGTCGCTGACAAAGTTTTTGAATGCACGGAGCAGGCCACGAGGGTCGATACCAAAGTGCTGATAAAATCTGGCATCTTCGCGCGCCACCAATGCCTTGATGAACCAAGGTGCGATTTGTTCTACTTCCAAGATTAAGCGATTATCACCGTGGACCGTGCCAATTTCAGTCTTGCCGTCGTTTGCATATACAATCGAGCGAGCTGGCATTTCAGTGACTTTATCTAGGTCGTATGTCTGCGCTCTTAATCCATAGAAGGTCGCTAAGATTAAAGAAATCACGCCGCAGAGAAATCCAATACAGGCAAAAACCTTAGCAAACCAGCGATTTATTGGGTGCCAAGACCGGGTAAAATGGTCAACTATGCCAACCGGCCAAGTCAGAAAGCGAACCAGCAAACCACGTTTAGCCTTCCGCTTGCGATTGCCTGACGGTGCAGACTTGCGGGCGGTTTTACGTTTTGTTGCTTTCTTGGCTGTTTTTTTAGCGGCCATAATGAATCTAGACAGGCACTGTGGCCCTCGGCGTAATACTGTATGAAGGATTGCAACGTGAAAAACAACCCTAGTCCATAAGATAGTGCGCGGGAGTTCACCATTTTTTCTTAGCGGGAGAAACGCAACTACTCCGGAAAATACTCTCTGTGTAAATGGAGCGGGTAGTCTACGTAGTGGACCATTTATCCAGTTGTGCTCGTTGAATACTTGAATTCATAAACTAATTGTGACGACTAACTTGTAGGAATTAATTCTATAGGGCACCTCCGGCAAGTCCCGCTGTCGGTGTGTGAGTTATTAATTCTTTAAATTTGCGAGCGTAGCTCGTTTTTGAAGATAGGCCCCTTCGGGCTGGAAAACCTTTCAGCGCAAGGCTGCGTTATTCTTCGTTCACGGATAACAATCCGCTCACTCATCACGCCTAGCCTCGCTTGAAATTCTTTCCAGCACCACCAACGCTAGTTGCCGGAGGTGCCCTATAGAAAGTCATCGTATAATTATGAAATATAGCCATCTCAGTAAGATATATGGTATTAGTCAGCTGTGAATGGCTCTCGATCGGTTCTAAAGACTTCAAACCCCCGCAATCGGTAATTATCAAGTGCCTGCTTGTGATCGTGAGTGCACGTATGAACGCAGATCCGCTTAGTACTCGAGAACTCCCAAGCGCGTGCAATGGCCGCCGAGAGAAGAACTCCCCCTAACCCCTGGCCGATATACTCGGGGAGGAGCCCGAAGTAGACTATTTCCATATTGCCACCTTCCTGAGCTTCTAGTTCGAAGTAGCCGACATCAATCCCATCCAGTTGTCCAACGTATGTCCTGATCTCATTGCGTGTCACGTATGACAGCCAAGAATCTTCCGACCAATCCAAGCGATCGTTCCATTCCCATTGCGCCCCCACGGCACGATAGAACCTACAATTAAGTTCCGAATCGGGCGGATCGACGATTACCACATCAAAACCAGGACGCACTCTACTCGGACGGAAAGCATCGCGTTCATTCATTTCCAGATGGAAAACTGTGACGGAGGATGGCTGGGGCATTTCTTAGGTGAACGTAAGGTGTACAAATTACTGAGCTCAGAACGATTTAGTTTTTG
>JBLHPP010000016.1:0-17323 GCA_047624385.1 Crocinitomicaceae bacterium | reverse complement strand
CCTCACCTTTAGCGCAACATTTGATAAGAGCTATGATAAATCCAAAAGCACTGAAACCTTGAGTTTTTCGCTGAATGAAAGAAACTGATTGAGCTATTTTATCGAGGTTTAATAACTGTAGTGGCGAATCATTGGTGTGTAAGAGTTTAGACATGCCAATCATGGCGACTACTCCCCCAATGCAAGCTTTTAATTCATTTTATTTAAGTCGGTTACACTTAAGTTAACGCGTATGGGTAAACATCTTAAAAATTATGTTATAGTCACTTATTTACTAATTATAAATAATTTTATGAAAAGTTACTAATATAACATTTTAATTGTTATACTGAACACTAATAATCACTGTATATATTACAGTTTATAAGTTTAATTCATGTAAAATTTACATTATTAATCGTCACCATTAAATTTACAAAATAACTATAAAAACCCTACCATCAACGGGTTAAGTAAAAAATTGACGACTTGGCACATGCTTTGCTCAACATAAGTAACGATATTAAACAATACACCTCATGCATGAATTCATAAACCCAAGTACCTGTATTAAATAAAACTTAATTACAGGGTTTAATAGTTATTTTTAGACACCTGAAAATTCGTTAAAAACAGTAACTTAACTTAACAGATAAGACATCATATTAAATAAAGATAACCATTAACACATACTACCTTAATAGATCGTTGCAGTATTAAAGTCCCCCCTTTTTTTCATTTCAATGGCAGTAGCAACTCGCCGAAAAACCAACCCCCACATCACATAAAACCATGAAATCAAAGAATCGAATTTATTGCGCCGCGATGGCGTTACTAACCTCACTGTTCGCCACGTCAGGCGCTCAAGCTGAGGAATGG
Organism: Crocinitomicaceae bacterium; assembly: GCA_047624385.1. Classification (GTDB taxonomy): domain Bacteria; phylum Verrucomicrobiota; class Verrucomicrobiia; order Verrucomicrobiales; family Akkermansiaceae; genus Rubritalea. The sequence goes on along the minus strand of JBLHPP010000016.1, from coordinate 16,465 downwards.
ATACTGAATAGCAATGGTAGCTGGAATGACACCACCAACTGGAGCCCCGCCAGCTTTCCCAACGCGGTCGGCGCAGTGGCCGATTTTTCGACCATTAATATTAGCAACCACCGAGACGTAAACTTCAATATCCCGATCACCATAGGATCGATACTTTTCGGCGATACCGACAACAACAGACAGTACAGATTTAAAGCCGGTGCGGCGGGCACACTCACCTTCGACAATGGCGGCATCTCTACGATTACCAAGAATACCGGTATTAGCGAAAGTATCACTATCCCCATAACCTTGAACGACACTGTCGAGGTCACCAACAACACCTCCTACAGCATCGATTTTAATAGCACTATCGAGGGTGTCAGCGGTTTCACCGTCAATGCGGGCAGACTTCAGCTTAGGTCGAGCACCCCGACATACAGTGGCCCGACGATCCTGAACAATGGCGGTGAGGTTATGTTCAAAAACGGTAATGCGATAGCTAACCCCAACACCAACATCCTAATCAATGAAGGAATACTCAACAAGTATTACGATGGACAAATCCTCCAGTCACTCGGTGAAGCGGCTGGGCAGCTCCAGATTCTGGGCGGCGAGAGTGGCTTCAGCGGGAACCGAAACTTGGACATTATCATCGGCGGTAACGCTAGCACTGAAGTGGTCTGGGGAAGCCCCTACTTTAAGCCTACAACCCTGGTCCTAATGGGGCCGTGGGCAAACCCCTACGGTACGACCGAGTTCAAGAACCCCCTCGACCTGGACGGCGCACCGCGCACCGTCGCGGTAAACAGGGATCCCGAGGGCCAGAACGGCTACGGCGCGATCAATGGCCTTATCCGGAATAGCGATGTGGGTAACGCCTCTGGCCTGACTAAGATTGGCCCCGGCAACTTGCTACTCACCAACAACGGCAATTCCTACGACGGTCCGACCGTCGTCACCGACGGCGTCCTTATGCTTGGAACCGCTTGGAATAACTCGGGTGGTATTCCGGGCGGTCTCTCGAGCACCACTTCCGGTCTCAGTAACCTAGAGATAAACGGCGGCAACGTCAGATTAGCCTACTATCTCAAACGTCCCCTCGGCGCGGGTCCTACGGATTTTCAGATCACTGGTGGCACCAGTGGCTTCAGTCACATTCAGCCAGACACTTGGGGCCGGCTCTCCATCAATAATAGCACCAGCTACGAGGTTGTATGGGGCGATCCTTTCTTCAAGCCGGACGTTTTCGTGCTGAATGAAGAGAATGCGTCGCCCACTCAGGTAGTACAGTTCCAGAACAAGCTCGACCTCAACGGCGCAGACCGGACGGTCGCTACCAATGCAATTAAAGCAATCACCCCTGGCTCAGCCAATGGTTTCATGACGACTGCGGGCGGCAGGATCACCGGCGTCATCCAAAACACCGGTGCCACTGCCGGCCTCATCAAGACCGGCCCCGGTCACCTCCAACTCACCGCCGCCAATACTTATGACGGCGGCACCACGATCAACGAGGGTAACTTGGAATTCACCAAGATCGCCGCAATGCCCGCCACGGGAGCTGTCACGATCAACGATGGTGCAACCTTGACCGTCGCCGTAGGCGGAGCTGGTCAATGGACCACAGGTACCAGCGGCAACGGCACCCTCGGAGGTCTTCTTGCCGGTCTCGGAGGCCAAGCCCCTAGCACGGTGACCTTTGTCGGCACTACGGGCTTAGGTCTTAATGTGACGGGTAGCCAATCCTACGCTGGCGTGATCTCGGGCGCAGGCAATCTGCTGGTTGTGGGAAGCGGGTCCCTTGACCTTACGGGAGACAACACCTTCAGCGGCGATATCGTTGTGGACGGTGGAGCGACCCTATTCCTGACGGGCGACAACTCCGGAGCCACCGGTTCCATTCGAATCATCAATGGTTTCTTACAGGTGGACGCAGCCAACCTGCCTACTGGAGGCGTCACTTATGACTCGCCAGGCAACAACCCTGCTATCCTCGCTAACAGTGGAGCATTTGCGCCGACTATCGGCAGTAGCGACGACATTTACTGGAACAACAACGGCGGCTTCGCAGCCACCGATTCCACGTTCACCGTGACTGCGAATGGCGGTGCAATTATCGATTGGAGCGCCAGCACCGGCTTCCGTGGCAAGAAGCTCATGTTGGGTTCATCTTCCTCGACTGCTACGGTGGAGTTAACCAACGATATCGAACTCGATAGTGATCGTACCATCCGCCTGTTCAATAACACCGGCTCAAGCGATGATATTTCCATCCTTTCTGGTGACATAGTCGAGTCGGGCAGCAGGCACCTTTACATTGAAGGATCCGGCACCCTGTCGCTCACTGGCAACAACGCATTCGGCACAGGCAATAGGAGATTGCAGATCTCAGGTCCTACAGTTCGGGCTCTCGATGGCGTAGGTCTGCCGTCCACAGCAGTTCTATTTTTCGCAAACGGTGTGCTTGAGTCCAGCGGAGCCTTCACCCGCGATATCAGCAACGCCAGCGGTAATGTTTACTGGAATAACAGAGGTGGTTTCTCCGCACACGGTGGAGCTCTAAACGTCAATCTGCAATCAGGTGCCACGCTCCCCTGGAATGCGACCAACGGAGGCTTCCGAAGTCAGGATCTCTACTTCGGATCGGAGACTTCAGACGATATAGTAACCCTTCAGAACGACATCAATCTGTTCGGTAACCGGACCGTCTACGTGTTTGATAACCCGAACACCACTGCGGACTACACGGTCTTCTCAGGTATTCTGGCCAATGGCAGTGGCACCCGCGAACTGAACAAGCGAGGCACGGGTAAATTGCTACTCAACGGAGTGAACACCTACACGGGCCAGACTCGAGTCCATCAAGGAAGTCTCGGTGGCAGCGGCACAGTAGCTGGCAAGTTGAGAATGGAAGCTAGCTCCAACCTCGCTCCTGGAGCTTCAGTCGGTACTCTGACGGTCCTCGGCAACCTCGAGATCGATCCTCTCGCTGGTGGTTCCGGTGTGCTTGAGTATGAACTCGACTCCATCGTAGTTAGCGACAAAATTGTGGTGGGCGGCATTGCCATAATCGGCACAGGCAAGCTTGGCTTGAGCGACTTCGTTTTCACAGACGTCGGTGGTTTGCAGAACGGCACCTATACATTGATCAGCGGCGGAGCACCTGTCGACGGCACTCTCGCCGGCGACACCAACGGCACACTAGGCTTGGCTACCATCGACCTACAACTCAGCGGAAATGATGTTGAACTGGTCGTCAGCGGACTCGCTGCTGGTAGCCCCTACGACACCTGGGCCGGCCTCAACGGTCTCACTCTCGGTGTCAACGATGGCCCAAACGACGACCCGGAAGGTGACGGCGTGGATAACACGCTTGAGTGGATTCTAGGTGGTGACCCGCTGGCACAGGACTCAGCAACTATGTTTCCTGCAGCCGCGGGTGACATCGGAACCGGCCTGACTCTCACCTTTACCCGTGAAGAGGATGCCATCAGTGAAGCCACTCTGCTAGTGCAGTGGAATACCGACCTTTCAAGTACTTGGAATGATGTCACCATCGGAGCCAGCACTTCCGGCCCCGACGGCAATGGCGTAGTGGTCACCATCACTGACGCATCGGATCCCGACGACGTATCGGTGAATATACCGGCCTCCAATGCTCCGAACGGCAAGATCTTTGCCCGCCTCAAGGCGATCCAGCCTTAGGAGCGTAAAGATACAAGCAAACTAAACCACACGGCTGTCTCCCGAATGGAGCCCGCCGTTTTTGCGTCTGGAGTGGGGATGGACGCTGTGTGCCTGCGGTCCTCGGCCCAGGTCGAACAGCTGCCGAGTGCCATAGATATAGGAGGCTGGCTTGTCCTGCGTCGCGCCAGCAATCGGCAGCCTTTTCATCCGACAGGTTAAGACGAACACTGGGACAGCTTGCTTGGAGAACTACTCCAATACCTGCGCGACTCTGGACCCACTATCCAGGCGTCGGGCCCGGCGATTTTTGACCAATCGCCCGATCGATGACCCCTCCAGCTCCGGAGCCAGTTGATCCATCCTCGACATCGTCCCGATTCCCACTGATGCGTCAATGAGATGAAACATTGGCTACTGCCGGTACACTTCGGTTTATATCGGATTCAAGTCTTTATTGGTAAAGATTTCAGTTTCTTTGGGTTCTTGTTGCTAGGAGCTATCGTTAGAAATAATTTTGATGTTATTTATATTTCTAACTATTGGATTATCAATGGTTTTAGTGATTTTTAACGTAAATCACTCATCCAGCTAGGGTTCCTAGTATTTTGACGTTTGACATCGAAGTGTACCAAAGTGTATAAGAGTGCGCTCACATGCATTGACTACCTTTATGACGCCACACGAACATACCCTAGAAGGGGTTTATGAACACAAAATGGACCCCAAGTGCAGGGTGTCTGTTCCGTCGGATTGGCGTGTGACTGCTGGGAGTGGTGTGCTTCGATTGATGCGCTCCAAAGCCTATAAATTACCAATTTTACGCATCCTAACGGAACAGGAGTTCGCGACAATTTTAGACGAAATTCAAAATCGTAGCGACTGGACTCCAGCCCAGCGACGGATGATGAGCGGTAAGTTGTATTCCGATTGTCAGAAAACAAAGTTGAATCCCCAGGGTAAGCTTTTGATACCTAAAGCACTCTGTGGTCATCCAGGTCTGGAGCCGGAAGGTCAGGTTACTCTCGTCGGGAGAGGTGCCTATTTCGAGATTATTAGTCCCGACAACTATGAAGAAATGCGTGTCCGCGAGGAAGCTGAGATTGCTGAACTCAACGCGGAAATGGATATTTTCTAATCTTTATTATTCTCCAAAACGACATAAGCAATGAAGCTTTCCTACCAAACTGCTGTAGCCCAAGCTAAGGCAAGGAATCAAATGATTCCCTGTTCTCAGGACGCTTGTCTCTACGCAGAAGAGCCCACATTGGGTGGTGGTGGATCCGTTGATGAGGAACTCCCTCATTACCACGAGACTGTGCTATTGGAAGAAAGTGTTCAAGGAATGCTGGCGGGGCCAGGCAAGGTGCTCGTCGACGGAACTCTGGGTGGCGGTGGTCATACCGGAAGAATGTTAGAATGCGGGGCCGATGTCTACGGAATCGACCGCGACCCACAAGCGCACGCGTACGCCGAAAAACGCCTAAAGAAATTTGGTGACCGATTTCATCCAGTTGTTGGAAACTTTGCAGATGCCTTAAAGTTGATGCGCGAGCGCGGAGTCGAGAAAGTCGACGGTTGGCTTGTGGACCTCGGTGTTTCATCGTGGCAATTTGACTGTGACGAGCGTGGATTTTCATTTCAGAGGGAAGGTCCACTGGATATGCGCATGGGCCCAAGTTCTCCACTAACCGCGGCAGACATTATCAATCAATGGAGCGAGCAAGAAATTGCTAGAGTCATATGGGAATACGGCGAAGAACGTGCATCCCGGAAGATTGCTAAATATATCTGCGAACAGCGCCAGACGAAACCTTATGTGACGACGACTCAACTTGCTGCGAGTATCGAGAAATTGATCCCCCGCTACGGTAAGAAAATTCATCCAGCGACTAAGGTTTTCCAGGCGCTTCGTATCGAAGTAAATGACGAACTAGGAGCTCTCAAAAAGTTGCTCGAAACAGCTGGTGAACTTTTGGCGCCTGGTGGTCGTCTCTGTGTTATCAGCTTTCACAGCCTCGAAGACCGGATGGTCAAACGCTTTCTCAAGCATGCGTCGATGAAAGAAGTCGACCGCCCAGAGTGGCCTGAGCCACGACCAAACCCCGATTACTCATTTAACTCCATAACCCGCAAGCCGATCAAAGCAACTGCTGAAGAGGTGAAGCGCAACCCTCGCTCGCGCAGCGCCGTGCTGCGTGTGGGTGAGAAAATCTAACTAACTATTGATATGAATAAAAGACGTTCAGAAACAAACCATTTCGGATCACTTCACATTGTGATGATTCTCATTGTCGCCGGCTTGCTAGGTACTGGCGGAGTTTTACATGCCGTCATGAAAAACCGTCAGGTTGTCGTGGCACGTGAGATCGATGGTGCCCAGAACCGTATCGAAGAAGCTGAAGAGACCATGAAGATGGTTCAGATGAAAATCGACCGTAAACTCAATCGTCACATGATCCGTGCCGAACTCGCGGACAACGGTTCCGAGCTACAACAAATTCCGTCATCCGCCGTCGAGGTGGTGTCATCGGGATCCACCCCGATCGCCCAGATCACCCCCTAAGAATGGATAAGTCCGCCCAGCTTCGTTGTATCATCCTTTGCCTTTTGCTCATTTCGGGCCTGAGCGCATTATCTGGGCGTTTGGTCTATCTGCAGGTTTTCGATAGAGCCCGCTACGCGGAAACTGCTGGGAATTCTTATCGGCGCAAAGAGGTCATTCAAGCTAACCGCGGCGTACTTCTGGATCGCAACGAAGAGATCATCGCAAGTACGGTGATCTCTAAATCTGTTGTGGTTGATATACAGCATCTAAGGGAGGCGTCACACGTCGCTAAGGGAGTTGCTTGCTCGCAACTGCGTGAAGAACCAGAATGGAAAACCTGGACGGCTAAGCAGAAGCACTCAAAAATAAATGCGCGTGTCCGCAAGTTGCTCGATAAGTACATCGACAATCCGGCAGCATTGGTCGACATGCACTTTGATTACGCAATCTCCCAACTAGCACGCCCTCTAGGACTGAGCCAAGAGGAATTGAAGAGCAAGATTCCGATGAGTCGGCGGAGTGGCGAGCGGGTGGTGTACCAAGGTCTGCCGACAGAGCTGGCGGTCCGTTTAGAGCGGTTGATCAAAGAGCGTCGTATCAAAGGATTCTTTTTCCGTGAGGAAAAGCGTCGGTGGTATCCAGCCCCAGAGTTGGCATCGCACCTGATCGGGACTGTGAACCGAAGTGGCAAAGGGATGTCTGGTGTGGAATCATCCATGAATAAGTGGATGGAAGGTACCAATGGCTACGAAATAGAAATGCGCGACATCCGTGGTAACGTGATGCCCGCGCACAAGGGAAGTTTTCGGCCGCCTAATAACGGCCTCAATGTCCAGCTGACTCTAGACATGGGTATTCAGGCCATTTGCGAAGAAGAGCTTGATCGCGGGATGGACGAATTTGAAGGAGTAAAGGGCTGCGTGGTTATGATGAATCCACACACAGGTGAGATTCTAGGGATGGCGAGCCGCCCACACTACAACCTCAACCTCCGCGAGAAAGTTGTTACTAACGGGTTTAGCTTTGCACTACAGGCAACTTACGAACCCGGCTCGACATTCAAGGTGATAGCCGCGGCAGCTGCAATCAACGAAGGACATGTAAATACAGAGACTCTGATTGACTGTCACAATGGCTATTACAGAGATGGTAGAGCAATGGCTGTGAGGGACTCATACCCTAAAGGTATTATACCCGTGTGGAAAATACTTCAAAAATCTAATAATATAGGATCCTATATGCTGGCAAAAAAAGTAGGAGCGGATGCTTATTATAAGTACGCAGAGGCCTTTGGTTTTGGAGCAAAAACGAATATCCAACTCGCTGGTGAAAGTAAGGGGCTTTTGAAAAACACCAAGAATCCAACAGACTTTTCACGTGTGGCGTATGGTTACGGAGTGGGTGTGACACCTTTACAAGTTGCCAATGCCTACTGTGTGATCGCAAATGGTGGTAAATTGATGCAGCCGCGTATCGTTAAAAAAATCGATACTAACTCAGGCTTACTTATCGAGGAATACCAACCAGAAATGATTCGCAGGGTTTTATCTGAGGACGCATCGCGTCAGATGCGAGAAGCTTTAAAGACTGTGGTGGAGCCAGATGGCACAGCGAGGCGTGCTAATGTTGAGGGTTTCACAGAGGGAGGAAAGACTGGGACCGCGTGGAAGTGGAACGTGAAAACTAAGATGTACGACAAAGATCGCTCGACAGTCTCCTTCGCTGGGATGCTGCCAGCAGAAAATCCTGCCTTTGTTTGTGTGGTTATAGTTGACGATCCACAGACAACCAACGTAAAGCACGGGGGCGGCTCAATGGCTGCACCGATTTGGAAGCGGATTGCTGAGCGCACTGCAGCGCACATGCACCTGACTCCTACGGAAGAAATCTCTGAACAACTTACCAAAAATAAATGATTTTACGTGAATTACTTTCCCATCTTCCGAAGGCTGTGGCCTCAGGGAACCTCGATTATGTCGCCAATGGCGTGTCAGCTGATAGCCGCAATGTGAAACCTGGCATGGTCTTTGTCGCCATCCGCGGTGAAGAATCCGATGGCCACAAGTTTATCGAATCAGCCATCAAGAAGGGTGCTGTCGCAATTGTCGCAGAGGCTGCACCTGATGCAGGTACTAGCGAAAAAATCGTTTGGATCCACAGCAATGACACGCGTGTAGCGCTCGGGACCATTGCTAGCGCTCTCGCTGGTAATCCATCCGCGCAGCTCCGAACTGTCGGTGTCACCGGTACCAATGGTAAGACAACAACGACTTTCTTGCTTCAGCACATCATGAAGCAAAGTTGGACTCGCGCAGGGTTGCTCGGGACAATCACTGTGGATGATGGAGTAGAGCGTTCAGAGGCTACTCACACCACTCCTTCAGCAGACATCCTTCAAAGCCAACTCGGAGCAATGGTTGCCAACGGTTGTCGCGGAGTTGCGATGGAAGTGAGTTCTCATGGCATTGAGCAAAAGCGCACCGCCGCAGTGCAGTTTGATGCGGCTATCTTCACTAATTTTTCACAAGACCACCTCGACTACCATGGTTCTATGGCAGCATATTTCGAGGTGAAAAAAGCATTATTTGAGGGTCTCCCTCAACAAGAGGGTAAGAAGAAACCTTTCGCAGTTATCAACAGCGATGATCTTTACGGTGCAAAGCTGGTTAAAGAACTCACTGAAAAATTCGGTGACGGCATCAAGATTATTACCTACGGAATGGGTGCCCATTGTGATTTTAAAGTAACTAAGATTAAGCAACAAGTCCGCGGCACAGAATTTCAGTTAGATAATCGTGGGAAGTCCTACTTAGTACGCACCCCATTCATCGGCCGTTTCAATGTTTATAACACATTGGCAGCTATCGCTGGAGCTTCTGCAGCTGGAATCAAACCCCGCGATGCAGTCAAGGCTCTAGAAGATGCCCCCCAGGTACCCGGGCGCTTGGAGCTGATCGGAACCCGTGAAGGAGCTACCGTATTTGTCGACTATGCTCACACTCCAGATGCCTTACAGAATGTTTGCGCAACATTGAAAGATTTAGAGCCTAATAAGCTCATTACAGTATTTGGTTGTGGTGGTGACAGAGATAAAAGTAAGCGCCCATTGATGGGTGCTGTAGCGAGCAAAATAAGCGATCTTTGCTTGATCACATCTGATAACCCACGTTCTGAAGACCCTGAAACGATCATTAAACAGATCGAAGCTGGAATGAAGAGCAAGGCCTATCGACCGATACCTGATAGAGACGAAGCTATCCGTACCGCTGTCAACGTAGCATCAAGAGGAGATATTGTTCTGATCGCAGGAAAGGGACATGAGCTTTACCAAGAGCTAGCTGACGAGAAGGTTCTCTTCGACGATCGCAGAGTAGCCCGTTGGGCGCTCAAAGATAAGCCAGTTGCTGAGCTTGAAGAGGAGGAAAAACCTCGTGAACGTAGCTACGACAATTTTGATCGTAAGGATTCCGGTGACTTCAAGCGCGATAAGTTTTCAGGTGATAAGCCAGAGCGACGCGACGGAGAAAGGCCTGAATACCAGCGCCCAGCAAAATATGGCGAACGCAGAGTAGGTGAGCAACCTGACAACCGCGGTGGTGATCGGCGTGATTCCCGTGGTGGAGACAGACGAGATGACCGTCGTGATAGCCGCGGTGGGGATAGCCGTAACTCAAGAGGTGGTGAGCGCCGTGGCGGTGGTGAGAGACGAGACGATCGTGGCGTGGAGCGCAGTGATAATCGCAGTGGTGATAGACGTGACTCCAGAGGTGGTGAACGCCGTAGCTTTGATGATAAAAGAAATGATACTAACAACGACGAGAAATAAGAAATGAAAGCAACCCCGATCCAAAACCTTGTGAACTCTGTACACGGTAGACTCCAATCTGGAGAAACTGCCGGTGTCGTGACCTCAGTGTCCACAGATACACGAACGATTGGGGAAGGTTCAGCATTTTTTGCTCTCAAAGGTGAGAATTTTGATGCGCACAATTTTTTAGAGCAGGCTGCTGCCGCTGGTGCCTCAGTTCTCGTGGTTGATCACATTCCCGCGGGTATCAGCATAGAGAACACTGCGGTGGTCGTGGTGAAAGATACTCTAAACGCCCTGCAAGCCTTTGCTGCGTGGTATATTCGCGAGCTCGATGTCGAAATCGTGGCGATCACCGGGTCTAACGGTAAGACGTCGACTAAGGATTTTACTAAAGCAGTACTCTCTGAACGCTTTAAAGTGCATGCAACACCAGGGAATCTGAATAATCATATTGGGTTACCTCTCACAGTTCTTTCTACCGAAGAAGACGATGAGGTGTGTGTGTTTGAAATGGGCATGAACCATGCGGGAGAAATATCTCCTCTGTGCCAGATTGCAAAACCCCGCATTGGAGTTATCACCAATGTGGGCACTGCTCACATCGAATTTTTAGGGAGTATGCAGGCGATCGCAGAGGAGAAAGGAGCACTGGCTCGCGCTCTCCCAGCCGATGGCGTATTGATTGTCTCGGCAGCTTGTGACTACGCTGAGTACTTCCGCGACCATACCAGAGCTCGCAGCATGATTGTAGGTAATGGTAGAGGTAAAATCCGCGCTGAAGAACTACGTATGGACCTGAATGGTTCCAAGTTTCTTCTCGTGATTGATGGCCAAGAATCTCAGAAAGTGCACCTTCCAGTTATTGGCCGGCACATGGTTGCTAATGCCCTGTTAGCCGCAGGTGTTGGACATACTTTGGGTATGACAATTACTGAAATTGTAGCTGGGCTCAATAGAGCCACTCTTACCAGCGGGCGCTTACGTGCTTTCCAATGTGCGGGAGTGACGGTCTTTGATGACACTTATAATGCGAATCCTGAATCCATGATGGCTGCGATTGAGACGTTAGCTGAAATAAAAGTGGAGGCTTCAGCCCAACGATACGTAGTGCTTGGAAGAATGGCTGAGCTGGGCAGACACGCAGATCAAGCGAGCCGTGAGATCGGAGCGCTCGCAGCAGAACGAGGTTTAGGGGTGGTGACCCTCGGTGATGAAGCCAAAGCAATCTCAGTAGCAGCTACCAAATCTGGAGCATCTGCAGCTCATTTTGATACTGTAGAAGCTGCAGCCGAATGGTTGCAGTCGACCTGTGTCACCGGCGATGCTGTCTTATTCAAAGGCAGCCGCGCAGCCGCTATGGAGCGGGTCATGCACAAAGCTTTTCCGACGGACTAATTATGTTATACGCAATTTACGAATGGTGGTATGCAGCACTCCATGGTGGTGCTGAGTGGGCTGAGACATTCAGTTTTCTGAATATTCTCAAGTACCTAACAGTGCGTGCGGCTCTTGCCTGCATGCTGACCTTTGCCTTGTCGCTATTTCTGGGGCCACTGGTGATTCGTAAGCTTATTTCGCTTAAAGTTGGCCAGCCGATCCGCTCGGCGGCGGAGGTTCATAAACTTCATGAACTCCATGGAGCGAAGGCTGGCACGCCAACCATGGGTGGTGTGATGATTATTGGCTCAGTCCTGGTTGCGGTTTTACTCTGCGGACGCGCCCTCAATCCGTTTGTTGCGGTTACAATGTTCGTGATGATCGGTCTCGGTCTATTGGGTTTTATTGATGATTACACAAAGGTGAAGTTAAAAAGCTCCGATGGAGTGAGCGCTCGCACTAAGCTAGGATGGCAATTTGGTATTGCCTTGGTTGCCGCATGTTTCCTTTTCTTTAAACCAGAAGTTGCAGGCACCATAGCTGCCAAAGAATCAAAGCGCGCAACTATCGAAAATGTAGAGAATCTAGGACAGACTAGTACTGAGGCTAGACCTGATCGTTTCCCACCAAAAGATGCCACTGGCTATTGGGTCCAAGTCGACGGGAAAGCTCAGCCGATGCGATCCAGTGAATTAACCACACCAATCACAAAGGCACCATTATTTGACCTTTGGTACCTCGCTATTCCTTTCTTCGCTATCATCATTATCGGCTCATCAAATGCAGTCAATCTGACTGACGGACTCGATGGACTCGCTGCTGGGTGCACCATCACGACTGGTCTGGCGTATGCAGTGATAGCATATCTCGGTGGTCATTTAGTTCTAGGTTTTGACTACCTACATATGGCATATAATCCTATGCTGGGCGAACTCGCTGTCGTGATGATGGCTCTGGTGGGGGCGTCATTCGGATTTCTCTGGTTCAACAGCCATCCAGCAAAAGTATTCATGGGCGACACTGGCTCGCTGGCTATCGGTGGGGCTATCGGAACTGCAGCTATTTGCACGAAACAAGAGCTCTTGTTAGTGATTATTGGTTGGATTTTTGTGATGGAAGCCCTTTCGGTAATCATTCAGGTGGGAAGCTTCAAGTTACGCAAAAAGCGCGTTTTTGCTATGGCTCCTATTCATCACCACTTTGAACTTCGTGGATGGCATGAAAGCCAAGTTATTATCCGCTTTTGGATTATCTCCATTCTCAGCGCCATGGTTGGCCTAGCTACTCTTAAAATCATATGATCCTTTCTGGTAAACAAGTAGTTGTTCTAGGAGCTGGCCGTAGTGGTCGAGCTGCGACGACGCTTGCCCTCACCAAAGGTGCTGAAGTACGCGTTTTTGATGCGAACCCGAATGCACACTTTGGTGGCTGGCCTGAAGCTGCGGTTTGTACCGCCGGAGCTACTGACGCCCTGGGTTTAGAAACAAGCTGTGACTTGTTAGTTATTTCACCAGGGATCGATACCTTTGGTTCGTTTGTCCAGTCCTTTGCCAAATATGCTGGTGATTTGATGGGTGAGACTGAGTTAGCCGCCCGACTTTACCAAGGTAAAGTGGTCGGGATCACTGGAACCAATGGCAAGACGACCACCACTGAGTTGGTCCAGCGCATACTTGAATACAGCGGAATAAGTTGCGTGGCTTGTGGTAATTATGGAGTGCCATTCTCTGAAGTTTTGATGATGGAGACGATTCCCGAATCAGTGGCTCTGGAGCTTAGTTCCTTCCAGTTAGAGACGGTGAAGGATTTCCATGCAGACGTGGCTATTTGGCTGAATTTCTCAGCTGACCATATGGATCGCTACACAGCTCTCGAAGATTACTTTGAAGCAAAAAAGAATATCTTTATCAACCAAGACTCTAGCAACACTGCCGTCATTAGGCTTGGTCAGGATCTTGGGGTGCTGTCTGCTACTAGTTTCACCTTCAGCACTGAAGGTCAGAGTTCTGATTACTATCTTGTAAAAAATCAAATCTACTTCGCTGGTCAGCCAGTGTTAGACCTTTCTATCACGCATATGCGTGGTCTCCATAATGCTGAGAATGTGATGAGTGCTGTGGCGGCTTGCCATGCCTTAGGAGTTTCCTATGAGACAGCTGCTGGCGCTCTTCGTGGCTATGCGCCACCGATGCATCGCTGCGAGCTTATCCGCACCCTAGATGGGGTGGAATACCTCAACGATTCTAAAGCAACAAATCTCCACGCGCTCGATAGTGCACTACGCTCGCAATCTCGCCCGGTTGTTTTGCTCGCAGGAGGAAAAGAAAAAGGCCTTGAATACGATGAGCTGTTAGCACGCCTACAAGAGAAAGTGCATTCAGCAATCGTGTTCGGTGAGATTGCTCAGCCGCTCGCATCCGCTTTTTCAAAGGTAGTACCTACTCAGGTAGTGAACACCCTAGATGAAGCTGTGGCTCTAGCGCAGAAACACGCGCATCCAGGAGATGTGGTATTGCTCTCGCCAGGAACATCATCCTTCGATCAATTCGCAGGATACGAGGCGCGTGGCGATCATTTCCGTATGCTCGTCAATAATCTCAAATAATTTCCAATCTAGTAACTCTCAGAAAAAACCAAAGACCATGAAAGACAAGAAACTCCAAACTAAGCGGCAGACCAAGACTGGTTTCCGGAAACTCCAAGCTAAGGTGGCAGCCAGCTCTCGTAGAAAGCAACGAGTCAGCGCCACGGCAAACTCTAATATGCTAGATTCCGATGTGCCGAATGCGAGCATAGCCCGTGCACTCACAATAATTCTCGTGCTTCATCTTGTTGCAATCGCTGTCATCTACATTGGCATTAAGTGGAACAAGGGTCAGTTTGATGATATTATACCAGCTTCAGCGAGTACAGAAGCTGCCGCGACTGATATTGACCTTAGTAATGTCAATGCCAACCTCAGGACTGAGTTTATGCTGGCTGGTGATACTTACGAAGCTTTTGCCGCGCGCCACCAAGTGGATGTAAAGGAACTACGCAAAGTGAATAATAATACGATTCCTTTAGCTGGCAAGCCATTGAGCCTCCCAGCGGAGACTATCACAGTGACATCGCCAGCAGTAGTTGCGGCGCTACCAGTTTCAGATCGTCCACCACTTCCGTCTACTAACACTGTGGTCGTGGTGCCGTCTGCGGTAGCAGAGCGAGTTGCTCCAAGAGCAGTAGTAGTCACTCCTAACGTGCCGATGGCTCAACCCGTGGCTGGGGCTCAAACATATAAGGTTCAGCCTGGTGATTCAGTCTGGCGTATTTCAAATAAATTTAAAGTGAGCCAAGAAGCGCTGATGCAGCTCAATGGAATGAGCAATGCACGTCAGTTGCGCTCTGGGGTGACGCTTAAAATTCCAGCTCAATAAACCTATGATCACAGCCCTCGAAAGATCAGCAGACAGTCGCAATGCCATCATGGTATGCGTCGCCACTTGCCTACTCATGGTGTTAGGTTTGGTGATGCTGGCGTCGACGAGTATCTGGATCGCAGAGGGAAAGGAATATTCCTTATTGATCAAGCAAGCTAGTTTTCTAGGTATAGGTCTTGTCATCTCAGGAGTTTTTGCTTACAGCGATTATAAAAAACTGCGGCAATGGGCATGGCCGATTTATGGATTTGCAATTTTTTTGTTAGTACTTTGTTATATCCCAGGAATTGGGAAAGAGGTAAATGGTGAGACACGCTGGATTCAGCTCGCTGGGATTACTTTTCAGCCATCGGAACCGGCAAAGATTGCGCTCATGATAGGCCTCGCTGCTTGGTTCGCCCACCATCAGGCCGAGGTGAAAAGCTTTCGTAAGGGTTTCTGCTACCCTATGGCTATTCTTGGAGCTCTAATAGGCCTGATCTTCTTTGAGAAAGACATGGGGACATCAGCCGGGCTCGCTGCAGCGGGGATATCCTTGATGTATATTGCGGGTACCCGGGGGTGGTTACTGATGAGCTCTTGCCTTGCAGGACTAGGGGCTTTGTCTACCGTTGTGTATTTCAACTCAAACCGGATGGACCGAATCATGGCGTTCATGAATCTCGATGACCCTTACCATCAAGCCAATGCGGGTTTCCAACAATGGCGAGCTTTATTAGCCTTCGGTAACGGTGGTGTCGATGGTCTCGGCTTAGGGAATGGCGCGGAGAAACATGGATATTTACCCTTCGCTCACACAGACTTTATTTTTCCGATGGTCGGTGAGGAACTCGGTTTATGGTTTGCCCTAGGCACTGTCTTTTGCTTCGCGCTGATCGCAGCATACGGTATTGCCATTGCAGCCCGCTGTACAGATCTCTTTGGTCGTCTTCTTGCTGCGGGTCTAACATGCTCTATCGTAGTCCCTGCTATGATGAATATAGGGGTAACAACAGCCGTACTACCGAACACTGGATTACCTCTCCCTTTCGTCAGTTACGGAGGCACCAACCTGGTGTTTACAATGGCGACCGTTGGTCTGCTCATAAGCATCCACCGCTCCACCATCACCCCCACTTCACGCGGTGAAAGAGTGCTGTTAGCAAAGAAGAAAAGTGTCAAGCTCTAGATCTGAACCGGAGGCCAACTTCTTGTAGCGCGTTGCTTGCTCTGGATCTTTGCCCTTGCGTCAGGGCGGGGTTTGAATCTGCGCCAGCCTCAGCGGATAGACCTACCATAGCTATTCATAGACCAAGATCATTTTTTGCAAACCCTGCCCCAATCATTGTTTGATTGCGCTAGCTTAATTCTTCCTTCTTTTTTGGATCAGAACTCAAAACATTCTCCTTATTATTCGTTTAAACGAATTTTCATGAGCTACCTAACGTTTGAGGCCTGCCACCCGCTACTGGGGGCGCGCCTCCGATTCAGGTTTGTGATTTATAGATTTATTAAGATTTATTAGACAGACAAACTAAGAAGGAAGATCCGCAATCCTTTTATCTGTAAGGGATCGTAAAAAACGATTTAGGTCTATGGAGGGCTATCGTGGCTCTATCCGCTGAGGCTTGCGCAGACAAGATTTATTAGACAGACAAACTAAGA
>JBLHPP010000015.1:0-17373 GCA_047624385.1 Crocinitomicaceae bacterium | reverse complement strand
CGCAGCCTTGCGCAGAAAGGCTTTCCAGCCCGAAGGGGGCCTATCTTCAAAAACGAGCTACGCTCGCAAATTTAAAGAATTAATAACTCACACACCGACAGCGGGAGTTGCCGGAGGTGCCCTTAATCATGAGTGGTTAGTAATTTGTTAGGAGTAGTTTGAATTTGAAGAAGTATTCAGCCTGTAGCCAGCATAAACTGAATTACCTTTTTTAACGGAGGATTCCCGTTATCGTTGCTGAAGATCATTGGTTTAAATCCCTCTGGGGATTCTAGCTGCTAAACACGCTTGATAGTTCAGAAAGCGTGGTGAGCTGTTATTATCATCTAGGTGAGGGGTCACTACTGTCGTTGTTGGCTCGTTAATTGTTGTCATCTACAGGTAGGTGCGTTGTCGCCTGCGTTTTTTGATTGATGAGTTCAGAGCTATAAACTTGCTGTAATTAGACCACTCTAAGTTGTCCAGAAAGCTCCGAGTCAGTGTCTTTGGTGTCCTCAACCATCAAGACAGCTTTGCTTCCCGCATCGTCTGGAATGAAGCGAAAGAACGTATTGCCGTCCTCCTTTGACCTTACATTCAAATAAGACTCTTTGACTATGCTTTCGCTGTTTCCAGCCTGTAGCGCCACGTCACCAATGGAACGATACTTCGCCACATGGTATGAGATAAAGCTGTGGTGTGTTTCGTCGTGAGTGAATCCGTGAGTCTTTCTGAACTCACCATTTAACCTGATGAAGTTCCTAGGTATTATGGGTAGATCACTGTGACCTTTTGAAAGATGGGTTAGTTCAGCTGATTAGCGGATCTCAGTTTTACCAAAGTAGGGAACCAATGCCTCTGGGATGGTGATGGAGCCATCTGGGTTTTGGTTCTGCTCGAGAAGTGCCACATAAAGCCGTGGAAGAGCTGTGGCTGAGCCGTTGAGCGTGTGGCAGAATCGGTTCTTTCCGTCGGCGTCCTTGAAACGAAGGCGAAGGCGGCGTGCCTGGTAGTCGCCAAAGCTAGAACAACTAGAAACCTCAAGGTATTTCCCTTGACCCGGAGCCCACACTTCAATGTCGTAGGTCTTGGTAGCAGAAAATCCGACGTCGGCAGTGCAGAGTTCGATAGTGCGGTAGTGGAGGCCAAGTTTCTGCAGGGCTGCTTCGGCGTGGCCGGTGAGTTCTTCGAGGACTTTGAGTGAATCATCTGGGTGCACAGCCTGGACGAGTTCAACTTTGTCGAATTGGTGCATACGGATGATGCCCTTGTTGTCGCGACCCGCGCTACCTGCTTCACGACGAAAACAAGGAGTGTGCGCGGTGAACTTGATCGGTAGATCTGACTCAGCGAGGAGAGTTTCACGTAGTAGATTAGTCACTGGAACCTCAGCAGTGGGCGCGAGGAACATAGCATTGTCTTCGAGACCATACATGTCGTCTTCAAACTTAGGCAGCTGGCCTGTGCCTTCCATGCAGTAGCGCCGGATGATGTGAGGGACATTCACCTCGGTGTAGCCGTGTTCCTCTGTCTGGAGGTCGAGCAGGAAGCTGATGAGGGCGCGCTCGAGGCGTGCTCCTGACCCGCGATACACGGCGAAACCTGATCCTGAAATTTTAGCGGCGGCATCGAAGTCTATGAGGCCGTGTTTCTCAGCAATCTGCACGTGATCGAGTGGCTCGATAATAGCGGGCTTCTCGGCCCACACGCGGACTTCTGGGTTATCGTCTTCAGTGAGGCCAATTGGGCACTCCGCATGTGGCACATTTGGAATACTCATGAGAAGATGGTTCTGGCGGCTCTCGACAGTTTCTACTTCCGTTTCAAGTGCTTTGACTTTGTCGCCGATGACTTTCACGTCGGCTTTGGCTGCTTCAGCTTCGTCGGTCTTACCTTGCCCCATGAGAGCTCCGATCGCTTTGGAGGCGGACTTGCGTTCAGCTTGAAGCTTTTGTTTCTCAGTTTCGATAGCACGACGTCGCTCGTCGCATTCTAGGACTTCTGAGATGAGGGTGTGTGCGTCTCCACCACGGGTGGCAAGTCGGGCTTGGATAGCTTCAGCGTTTTCGCGTATTTCTCGGATGTCGAGCATGTGGCTCGTTTACGTCTTTCCAGCCGAAAGGTAAATCGTAAAAATGGGAATTGTAGTAGATTTTTTCTGCTATTCTAATGATCTGTCGTTAAGGAATGATTGCCTTGAGAGCTCGGCGTATTTGCCATTTTGCTGAATCAAGGTTTCATGGGAACCTGACTCGATGATTCTGCCATGGTCTAAAACGTGAATGATATCGGCATTTTTGATGGTGGAGAGCCTGTGAGCGATAACGAACGCTGTTCTTGTGTTCATCAAGTTGTCGAGGGCGTCTTGGATGAGTTTTTCTGTCTTGCTGTCGACGCTGGCAGTGGCCTCATCTAAAATGAGAATCGGCTGATTTTTTAGCAGAGCTCGGGCGATCGAGAGTCGCTGCTTCTCACCGCCGGATAGTTTCACCCCGCGTTCGCCAACATTCGTGTCCAAGTGCGATGGGAGTTCTTTGATGAATCCGCTCGCATTTGCCGCATCGAGCGCTCGCCATAGCTCCTCGTCAGTGGCGTCACGTTTTCCTAATAACAGGTTCTCACGCACTGATCCATTGAATAGAAATGAATCCTGAGTGACGTAGGCTATACTAGAGCGAAGTGAGGGCTTATTGAGCGTGTTGAGCTCGTATCCATCTATTGTGATAGAGCCTGAATCATATTCGTAGAAGCGGGTGAGGAGATTGACTAGAGTCGATTTTCCAGCGCCCGTGGAGCCGACTAGAGCGACGGTCTGGCCCGGCATGGCTTTGAATGAAATATTTTTGAGAGTTGGGATCTCATCGTAGCTGAAAGAGACATCGTTAAGGCAGACTTCGCCGCGCACGGGGAGGGGGAGAAGCTCACCCTCATCAGCGTGGATTTCATCTTCGGTGTCTAGTATCTCAAAGACGCGTTCGGCTGCCGCTTTAGAGGATAGAGCCATCTGGTTGAGACCGTGGAGCTTAGATATAGGTTCGTAGAGCGCCCACATAATGGTGAAGAATGTGAGGTAGACCTCAGTTCCTATGCTGGGGTCTGTGATGATACGGTAGCCTCCTACGCCAAGAACAAGAACGTAGCCTAAGGAGTTCACAAAACTCATGCTTGGAGAATACAAAGCCCAATACTTCATTACTTTCAATGTTGCCTGTTGGACTTTGTTGGAGAGCGAATTGAAGCGTTTTAGTTCATCGTTCTCGGCCGCATAGGATTTGATCTGGTTGACGCCCGCTATGTTATCACTGAGTAGAGAGTTCATCTCGCCGGTGTATTGTTTGAGATCCTTATAGCGGCCTCCCGCATTACGGGTATAGATAGTAGCTCCGATTGCTAATAGTGGGATAGGAGCCAAAGCCGTCAGACCTAAAACTGGATCAGTCCAAATAAGGAAGGTACTCACAATAATAATCTGTAGAACTGCGATGAGGCCTTGCTCTACCCCATCAATCAAGAGCCTTTCCATTGCTGGGACATCCTCGGCAACGCGGGTCATTATGTCGCCCGTACGACGTGAATCAAACCATTTCAGCGGGAGTCGTTGGAGTTTGGAGTAGAGTTCAGAGCGTAGATCGAAGATGGCTTTCTGCTCAAACACGTTATTGATTAGAATGCGTAGGCAGTTAAAGAGGTCACGGAGAAAAAATGCGGCTAAAGCAATACTAGTATAGAGCAGGACCTTTCGAATGCTGCCTTGGCTAGATTTTTCGGTAGAGGTGTCGTTGATGAGTTCTCGGACTGAGTTCGCAGCAGCATCGTTAGATTTCCCCGTTTTTACTTCTAAATCTTTGGCGAATTGTTCTATTTGCTCAGCATTTGTGTGAGGATTAATGACTTCCCTGTAAATTCTTCCAGACATCGCTGGGAAAACAGGGAGCATCAAGGTCATAAGAATGGCGCAGAGTAACTGGGCTATTGCGAGCTTTGGGTAGCGCCCATAGTAGGAAAAAATGCGTCTAATAGTCTTCATGAAATACCGCTAGAAGATGGGCACATCTCACATAAAAGTAAAGCTAAGCGAAAAATCAGTGAATTTAAGGGTTGTCGAGTGGGGGGAGATCCAACTAGTGTCCTTCATCAGCACCGAAAACCTTACTTTTTAACAAGAGTTACATAAAACCACAATGGCTACTTATATCTTTGGCGGACTTACCGCGGCAGTCTTAGCCCTATCCATATGGATGGGCTTTAAGAATAATGATGAATTCGCAAAGCAAGTGAACCACAACGTGAGGGCTGAGCGACAGCTAAACTCTCTGCGGTCAGATCTGGATGGTCTAACAACTAAGCGCGATGATACAGTGACAAGTAAAGTAGGCACCCAAGCTGAAAATGTCACCCAAACTGAAAACCTTGAAGGGTTACTGAAGGATGTAGCGTCTATCAAGAGTGATATTTCCCAAAAAGAGGGCATTAAGAAAGCAAACGATAGGCAGATCGCAGCCAACGACGATGTGCTTAAAGGTCTCCCAGATCCAGATGTTCTGGTTCCCCAGATCACAGCAACCAAGAACAAGATTGCTCAACTCAAGTCAGATATCGAGTCTGACGAATCAAGCCTTACTGATTTGACGCAACAAAATGATGGACTAGTAACTCTAGCGGCTAACAAGCGCATGGTGATTGAGCACCAGACTGCTGGCAAGTCACTCCCATCACTTTCAACTTCCGTCCAGAGCATCTATAGCACCTGGGGATTTGTAACACTCAATGGTGGAAACGCACAAGGCGTGGTTCCAGGCTCTATTCTTGATGTACTTCGCAATGGAGAAGTGGTTGCTAAATTGAAAGTAACTGCAGTTGAGCAAAATCGCGCCGCAGCAGACATCATCCCAGATGCTCTTCCTGTGACAATCTCGCTCCGATCCGGTGACCGAGTCGTTGCTGAAAAAATTACTCAGCAGTAGACGATATAAATTTTTAACTACTTACTCATTTTACTACTATGAAAACACCTTTGTTCGTTCTCGCATGTGCAGGTATTGCCGCTGCTGGAATTTTCTCCTACCAGAATATTGAGAAGCACCAAGCTGAACTCGACTCCACTGACGATAAGAAAAAGTTGATCGTGAACGTCGAAAATTCTATCGACGTGATGCAGAAAGATTACGACTCAGAAAAAGAGCTCAAGAAGAAGGCTGAAGACGCCCTCAACGCGACATTAGCTGAGATCGATCTTAAAAATGGTGAGAAGCTCACACTTAAGCGTACTGTTAAGGATCTAGATAACAAAATCGCGACCCAGCAAGAGCAGATAGAAGAAGTTGAGAATCTCATTAAGAAAGTTAAGGAAGCATTCAAGGGCCAAAATATCGCTCTAGAAGACATACCAGCATTTGTTGAGAAACTCAATGAAGAGCGCAAGGATCTTGATAAGAAGAGTGAAGAGCTCGCTTTAGCATTGGAAGAAATGCAGAAGAAATTTGATGCTAATACTGCAGAAGTAGGTGATCTCACTAAGCGTGAATTAGAGCGTATCGAGAGTCTTCGCCAGAATAGTCTTTCTTCACTGATCACAGCAGTTAACCCGAGCTGGGGCTTCGTAATTATTAAGCCACATCCCAATGCAGACATCAATGTAGATTCTAACTTGATCATTGTTCGTGGTGCACAGCACATTGGCCGTCTCAGTATCAATGCTGTTGAAGCGAACCGAGTGATTGCAGATATCGATTACACTAGTCTTGTATCAGGTGCGCGTGTGCGTGCTGGTGACCGTGTCATCCTCGCTAAATCGAACAGCCGCTGAGCTTCTAGAATTACCTTCCAAAACGCATTGTCCGATGGGCAATGCGTTTTTTCGTTAGTGACTGGTACTGAAATGTGCTATTACCTCCGCATAAACTATGGAGGGTGTATTAGTCAAAAAGGAAGGGGAGCCAGTAAAGCAGTTTTCTGTGATGCTGCAGAATAGAGCTGGTGCGTTAGGTTCCCTAGTGAGGCTGGTTCGATCTGCTAAGGTCGAGATTATAGGAATAAGTATCCAAGATTCGAGAGATGCAACTATCGTAAGGATGTTGGTCACGGATCCAGATACAGTCTTTTGCTTATTTGCTGAAAAAGGGATACCGTACACAATTTGCCAAATGGTGGTGATCGCCCTGCGTGAATCTGGAATTGGTCTGGGTGCCTGCCTTGAGGCGCTGATGGCGGCCGAAACTAATGTTGATTTTGCGTATTCCTTGATGGCACATCCCGACAGTCAGAGTCTCGTGGCTATGCATTTAGAAGACTATTCTTTTGGGATCGATGTTCTCAACCGCGCTGGCTTTAAGGTACTCTATCAAGAGGATTTATCGCGATAGATTGACGTAAAAAGACAATCTTATTTATTTTGAATGAGTTGTCTCACTAGTATGACTTGGAAACCCCGCGTCTGATAAAATTGTTGCTTGTCGTTGAGGGCGGATTGGTGAATGGTCGCGCCTGTCTATGAATGAACAAATTTTAAATTCCGCTGCAGCTCAGGCTCGTGGATTAGCAATTGATGCAGTCCATGCATGCTCATCCGGCCACCTTGGTCTACCACTCGGCTGCGCTGAGATCGGCGCAGTGCTTTTTGGCGAGAGCCTCACATTTAACCCGGCGGCACCAAAGTGGCTCAACCGCGACCGTTTCATCCTTTCAGCAGGGCACGGTTCCATGTTTATTTACACATGGCTCCACCTTAGTGGCTACGCAGTTTCTCTCGAGGAAGTGAAGAACTTCCGTCAGCTCCACAGCATCACACCTGGTCACCCAGAGTTCGACGAGACTCCAGGCGTTGAGGCAACTACTGGGCCACTCGGTCAGGGTATAGCAAACGCAGTTGGCTATGCTATTTCCGGCAAGCGCGCAGCTGCTCGTTACAATACAGCCGAGCACACAATCTTTAATCACAGCATTGTAGCCCTCGCTGGTGACGGTTGTATCCAAGAAGGTATCGCACGTGAGTCGATCGAATTCGCGGGCCACAGTGGGCTCGATAATCTCGTTCTTATCTACGATAGCAACGACGTAACTCTCGATGCAATGGCTGATGTTTCCCAAGGGGACAAAGCTCAAGACTACTTCGAGTCACAAAACTGGAACGCAGTAACTATTGACGGTCACGACCTAGCGGTTGTGAAGTCAGCCATCGATGCTGCCAAGGCTAATTCTAATGGTAAGCCATCAGTAATCATTGCTAAGACAGAAATCGGTCGCGGTATTCCTCAGGTTGCAGGCACTCAGAAGGCGCACGGCGAAAGTGGTGCTAATTTCACTGCAGAAGCCCGTGCTGGCCTCGGTCTTCCTGAAGGATCATTCTACGTGTCTGACGAAGTGCGTGCATTCTTCGCAGCGAAAGCTGAAGAGTCCGCAAAAACATTCAATGCATGGCAGACAACTCACCAAGCTTGGAGTGCAGCAAACCCAGAGCTTGCTGAAGAACTCAGCAATGGCGTTGCTAAGGTGGTTCCTAGCGACCTTCTCGACCAGATTCCAGCATTCGATACTGACTACAAGGACGCAACTCGCGGTACTGGTAGTGTGGTGATCAACAAAGTTGCAGAGCTAGTTCCGCAACTTCTTACAGGCTCAGCTGACCTCTTCGGTTCCACCAAGAACTACATCAAGGATGGCGGCGATTTCTCTGCGACTAACCCTACTGGGCGTAACATCTGGTTCGGTATCCGTGAGCACGCTATGGGTGGTCTGCTCAACGGAATCACCTATGACGGTTTGTTCCGCGCATCTGGTGCTACTTTCTGTGTGTTCGCTGATTACCTTCGTCCATCTATTCGTATCGCAGCGCTTGCAAAGATTCCTGTGACTTACATCTTCACACACGACTCCGTGGGTGTGGGTGAAGACGGTCCTACGCACCAACCTGTTGAGACTGTTTCTGGACTTCGCGTTATTCCAAATCTTGATGTTGTGCGTCCAGCTGACCCTGAAGAAGTGGCTGCCGCCTACGCAGGAGCACTTGCGCGCGTCGACGGTCCAACAGCTCTCATCTTCACCCGTCAGGGAGTTCGCCATAACAGCGAAGTTCCCGTAGCAGTTCGCCGCGAAGGCGCACTCAAAGGTGGTTATGTTCTCAAGCAAGAGACCGGTGAGCTCAAGCTCATCCTCATGGCTTCAGGTTCTGAAGTTGGCCATATTGTAGAAGCAGCTGAGAAACTCGGCGAAGGTGTTCGCGTGGTGTCTATGCCATGTATCGAGCGCTTCGAGCGTCAGAGCTGTGAGTACAAGCAAAGTGTGCTTCCTCGTTCCTGCACAAAACGTCTTGCTATCGAGGCTGGTGTGACTGCTATCTGGCACAAGTACACAGGCTTCGACGGTGTGGTACTCGGTATCGACCGTTTCGGCATCTCCGCTCCTGGTGATGTAGTGATGCAAGAGCTTGGAATGACTGAAGGTCATGTTGTAGAGGCTGCTCAGGCTCTACTTGGCTAGCCTCTATTAGAATTATTTTGATCATTAGCTCACCTTCATTTGGAGGTGGGCTAATTTTTTCTAAGTTCTGCAACTTTTTTCTAAATTGCGGGTTTCACTCGTTGGAACTCGGAGTTATGCTCCGAATCCCGAACCAACGATAGTCTCCACCATGAAGCGTATTCCGATCAGAACAGCCATCCTGACTTTATTAGGGTTAACCTCCGCATTGCTTGCCCAAGAAGGGCAACCAGGTGGAGAGGGAGGTCGTAAGCCTTCACTCGAAGATATGCTCAAGCGCTTTGATGCCGATAAGGATGGCAAGCTTTCTGAGGAGGAACGTAAAGCGGCCCGTGAGGCGCGACCACAGCGAGGTGGGAAAAATGGACGCCCAGAAGGGCCGAGACCTCAGGGTGAGGATGGTCGAAAGTCCCAGGATGGTGAGCGGCATAAGCGGCATCTTGAAAAATTTGATAAAGACAACGACGGTAAGCTGTCAGATGAAGAACGCCGTGCAGCGCGCGATGAAATGTCCAAACGTTTTGGTCAACGAGGCAAAAAAATGCGTGAGCTTATGCTCAAGAAATTTGATGAAAATGGTGACGGTAGGCTCTCCGAAGAAGAACGTCAGCTAGCTCGCAAAGAGATGCGACGCAATCAAGGTGTGATGTCTGATAGAACGGCCAAGGCTAAAAAACGCTTCATGAAGCAGTTCGACACTGATGGAGATGGTAAAATCTCTGAAGCTGAAAAGGCTGTGGCGAAAAAAGAGATGAAGCAACGCATGGCGGAGCTCAAGAAGAAACTTATCCTCAAGTATGACGCTGACGGCGATGGAGAACTCTCCGAAGATGAACGCCGCGGTGCGCACGAACAAGAGAAGCAAGAAATGCTAGACCGCTTTGATTCTGATAAGGACGGTGAACTTAATAGTGAAGAAAAAAAAGCGGCCTTTGAGTACATGATTGAGCACCAACCCTATCGTCTGATGCACCAGATGAAAGAGCGTAAAGATGCCCCCGATGGTAGAGATAGACGTGGTGAGACCAACCTCAGGGATAGCAAGCGCCGACCATCTGATTGATCATGATTAAATGACCTTAAGCTGTGTTTTTTTGGCTGAAGAATGCAACAGCCTAATCATTCACAAATTCTAGCCGAGCGGTGTGATCTCGGGTTCCTCGCCATCGGAAAACTCGGGTTCAAAGTCTGGCGTGAAGCGCGTGCGCTTCTTGTAATCGCCAGCAATTAATGCGGGAATCTGGCTGGCGTATTTACCATTGGCAATAAATGTTTCCACACCATGAGCCAATGCGAACTCTACAGCCTCTAGTTTACTTTGCATACCGCCTACGGAGATAGTTCCCTTACTTTCCTCGACGAGTAACATGGCGTCATCAAGGTCGGTGACCTCACGTATGAGTTTTTGAGACCCATCTTTGTTGCGCGCTAGAAGGCCATCCACGGTAGTCAGCATGATCAGCTGACGGGCGCCACAGAGTGCTGCGATGTTTGCGGCGACAATGTCATTACCATCGAACTTCTCGTGCTCGGGAGCCACGGTATCGTTTTCGTTAATGATCGGGACTACATTGTCCATATCGAGCATCGCATCGAGAGTTCTTAGCACTCGTTCACGGCGCTTTGTCGATTTTAGGTCGGCGTATGTGAGCAAGATTTGCCCAACATGGAGATCCCAAACGCTAAGATGCTTACGATAGAGAGAGAGCAGTTTCGCCTGTCCGATACCCGCGAATGCCTGAGTTTTTGCAATGGTGCCTGGACGCTTTTTGATGCCGAACTCGGTGAGTCCTGCGCCAACGGCTCCGCTGGAAACCAGCATTACTTTGTAGCCGAAGGATCTTAGCTGGGAGACGGTGCGCGCTATCTCTAGGAAAGCGGGTTCGTCAAGGACCACGTTATCGTCGCCTGTCAGCACGCCGGTGCCGATTTTGATGACTATCCGGTCGGGGTGAACTGTTTTATCAATCGGCCAATTTTGGCTCGCTGCGCTGCTTTCTTTATTTAAGTTGTCGATTTTATCGATGATTTGAGGCTATACACGCGTTGATCATTACATTCAGTAATGATCAATTAAGCTTGGGACTCCTCTAACTACTTTATTACAAGCGTCTTGAGTGGTCTTCGGGTGCGTGTCCTGACTGATGCTAGTTGCGAAGCAAGTTTAGCACAAGTTAAACCCCATATTGACAGTGGATTTCACCTATTGCCACGTTATTGTCGTATCCTATTCAAGGCCATATCTGGGGGAGTCTACGGCTATAATGTCCACACCCTTTCGGCAGGTGTCTGAAGGATGCTAGTTTGACGGCAAATCTGATTGGCATAAGTGCGTAAAAAATCCCATGATTCTTGAGAATCATGGGATCGAATAGTTATATATGCTAAATACTGAAATTATTCAGCACCGCCGCCGCGTGGACCGCGTTTGCCACCTTTTTTGTGGCAGCGCTTGTGACCTGGGCGGCCTGCTCCTGCTTCACGAGCTACTTGGCGCTCATCTTTAGAGAGTTCGCCGTCAGAATCGGTATCGTAGGTAGCCATGAATGCTTCTTTGGCTGCCTTCCTCTCTTCCTCATCGATCTCGCCGTCACCATTGGTGTCGTGCTTAGCCATGAATGCTGCTTTACGCTCAGCCATAGCAGCTTTCACTGCTTCACGCTCTTCTTGAGAAAGTTTGCCGTCGCCATCAGTATCGAATTTCTCCATCATGTGAGCGCGTTTTTTATCACAAGCTTTCTTACCTTCTTCTGCTTGAGCAAGAACTGGTATGGCAAGGGCGGCGATCGTTATGAGTAGTGTTTTTGTTTTCATAATATGTTTCGTTTGGTTCATATACTGAAACCGTACTTTTGCTGAGGAGTTGCAAAAAAAGATATATTTTTTAAATCAATCATAAGTGCGCTGGTTTTTTGAGGAATCTTTTTGCATAGTAGGAGATCAGGCGTTAGCTAGTCAGCATGCTTGAAGACATCATTGGTATTGATCTAGGGACAACTAATTCTGCGGTTGGAATAGTAGAAAGCGGATTTCCCATTTTACTTGCAAATACTGATGGTGAAAGAATCACTCCCAGTGCGGTTAGTTACGCCTTGGACGGCAGTGTTGTGGTTGGTCACTCGGCTCTACGGCGACGTGGGGCGGGGGCACAGGTGATTACCAGCGTCAAACGTTACATGGGGAGTCGTTATGCTGAAGTGTCTGAGGATAATTACTGTGTGCCATTGAGCGCGGGAGCTGACGGTGCAGTCCTCGCTGCAGGGAAATCTCCTATCGAAGTGAGTGCCGTAATTTTAAATGAGCTTAAGAATATTGCTGAGATGCAGCTCGACCGAAATGTCAGCAAGGCTGTCATCACAGTGCCAGCCTATTTCAATGATGCGCAAAGAAACGCAACCAAGCTAGCCGGTGAAATGGCTGGTCTAGAAGTTGTGCGGATTTTGAGTGAACCGACTGCGGCAGCTTTAGCATACGGGCTGGATAAACTAGGCGAAAATGCCAGAGTTGCGGTCTACGACCTGGGTGGCGGGACATTCGATATTTCAGTTTTAGAAATTTGCGAAGGAGTATTTCAGGTATTGGCGACGGACGGGGATACTCAGCTTGGCGGCGATGATATAGATGAGGCTTTGGCTTATTGGTGTTGGGATCAAGCTGGAGATACGACGGAGCTTCAGGATTCAGAGCGCCAGCGTCTTATTGATGCAGCAAAAGAGGTGAAGGAGCAGCTCTCAAAAGAAGATATTGCAGTCCTTAGAATTCCATTTTTCCGCGAGAGCTTACATATCGAGCTTGAGATCAGCCTTGAACAATTTGAGAAGGTGATTGGTGCCGTTATCGGAAAGACTGAAGGCCATTGCCGCCGGGTGCTTAATGATGCAGGTGTAAAGAATCCTTCCGAGGAACTTGATGCCGTGGTTCTAGTCGGAGGGTCAACACGGATCCCAGCGGTGAGGGCCTTGGTCGAAAAAATATTCGAGAAGGTGCCAGATGTGAGCCAACATCCAGACGAAGCTGTTGCTTTAGGGGCAGTGATTCAGGCTGGTGTGCTTTCTGGAGCACTCCGCGAGATGGTATTGCTCGATGTGACGCCACTGAGCTTGGGAATTGAGACCTTTGGCGGCTTGATGAATGTTCTCATCCCACGCAATACTACTATTCCCTGTAAGGCGGGCGAAATGTTCACCAATGCTCTGGCAAACCAGCAAAGCATGCGTGTTCGCGTGCTCCAAGGTGAGCGTGAAATGGCCAGAGATAACTGGGACCTCGGGAAAGTTGATGTCCAGTTCGAGCAAGCTCCAAAAGGCCAAGCGCGTGTTGGCGTGCAGTTCTCGATCGATGAAAATGGAATTTTAGAAGTGCTCACTCGCGACACGAGCACCGATACAGACACGTTGTTAGAAATTGATAGTGCTGCTGTCGATGTCGATGATTCAGCGGTAGAGAAAATGGTGAGCGAGAGCGTTGATTACGCCTTTGATGATATGTCTGAACGCATTTTCACCGAAGCCAAACTCAAAGCCGAGGAACTTCTCCCAGCTGTTCAAGCTGGGATGGATCAGGTCGGCGAGATGATGGACGCTGCAGATGTAGAGATGATTCGTACGGCAGAAGCTGATGTCCGGGCATCCCTAGAAACGGGCGAAGCTAATCTCCTCAAAGCAGCCGTCCAACGCCTAGATAAAGCGACCGAGCATATGGCAGCGGTACTGGTCGAAAAGGCGATGGAAGCCGCTCTTATGAAAAAACTAGGCGAGTGATAGCGGCAGCGCGAATCCTCGTTATTGCTTATCCCGCAAAGTAGTCTGCAGTCACTTTTTGCAAAGATCAGTCCTCAAAGACGATCGCACGGTTTCCATCAATAATGGTGCGGTCGTAGGCATGATAGCGGATACCACGCGCTAGTGCGGTACGCTCACAGTCACGGCCAAGCCGAATCAGGTCCTGTGGTGAATGTGAGTGGAGCACCCGTTTGACCTCTTGCTCGATGATCGGACCTGCATCGAGGTCGCCGGTGACATAGTGGCAGGTTGCACCTATCAGTTTGACCCCACGGTCGTAGGCCTGACGGTATGGGTTCGCTCCGATAAATGCGGGAAGGAATGAATGGTGGATGTTGATCAGCTTGCCAGAGAATTCGTCGCAAAACCAGTTCGGCAGAATCTGCATGAAGCGTGCGAGAATACCGAGCTGGACTTCTTCATCACGCAGGATCTGTGCAATCTTCTGGAAACCATCGTTCTTTTGATCACCATCCATATCGATATGGTGAAAGGGGATACCTTCTTTTTCTGCGATTTCCTGGCAGTGATCGCGGTTGCCGATGATCGAGGTTATCTCTAACGGAAGGTCGTTTTCACTTGAGCGCCAGAGAATCTCGTTGAGACAATGCGTTGTCTTAGTAACGAGAATAACTGTGCGGAGCTTGAAGGGAGATTTACGGAAATGCCATTCGGCTTTGAGTGCTTCACCTAGGACGTTGAATCCTGAAATAAACGAATCGAGCTCTACATCGAGCGCGTTGGTGTCAATCTCTAGTCGAGCGAAGAACTTGTTGTCGAATGTGTTGGTAAATTGATTGAACTCCAACAGGTTGCCATTGTGTGATGCAATGTAGTGCGCAATTTTTGCCACGATACCGTGTTGGTCTGGACAGGAAAGTTTGAGAATAAGCATGGCTTTAGGATGTTTCGCTGGAAGAAGACTAGAACGTATAGAACTCCATGAACATGATGATCTGCGGCATCATTGAAAACGATGAATCCTAGTGTGTTTGGAAAGCTGCCCAGCTCCTTGAATGGGTAATGAGTGTCGTAATGTCTCATGGGTGTTGACCAAATCAGCGATTGTTCGATGTATGGTGTCGGTTCATCCGTCAAACATGGGTCGTATTTCGCCTTTATCGATAAAGTTGTATAAATTTGATAAAAGCTCAATTTACTAGCGTAATAAGAATATGCAAGATGCTGCTAGTCAGCAAATTTCATGTTTTCATTGTGTAGGTGAAGGTCGTCTCGGGGGAGTACCCCAAGGCGGCCTTTTATTTTCCAGTCGCTCAACTCTCCTTTTCTAAGCAGTTCCATCCTTGTTTTAACGCCAATGGCCATTCCGCCATTTAGTGTGTAGGGCTGATGGACTTGGCAAACAGGCTCAGCTTGACCTGACAGAGAAGATCTAGCATAAGCACTTACCTTTATGAAGATTCTAGCTGTATGCACTAACCTATTCTGGCTTTGGACGATAATTGGTGTCGTATGGGCTTGGTTCCAGCCAGAGGCCTTTATCTGGTTTCTCAAGGGAGTAGTGCCAGGAACTTCCATCAAGCTACTCACTGCTGGACTTGGTGTGATTATGTTAGGGATGGGAATTACCCTGAGCTTAGCTGACTTCAAGGCGGTCCTGAAGACCCCCAAGCAAGTATTTATCGGAGTGGCGGCTCAGTTTTTGATTATGCCATTTATCGGGTGGTCTGTGGCCACATTATTTGACCTAGCTCCGATGCTGAAACTAGGCGTGATTCTGGTGAGTTGTTGCCCAGGTGGGACCGCGAGTAATGTGATCTGCTATCTGGCACGCGCCAATGTGGCACTGAGTGTTTTGATGACTATGTGCTCCACCTTCTTAGCTGTTGTACTGACTCCCTACCTCACCAAGTTTTACGCCAGTGCCATTTTAGAGGTCGATGCAGGGGCTATGATATGGTCGATGGTGACCATCGTCTTGTTACCAGTGGTGGGAGGAGTCTTACTAAACCACTTCTTTAAGGGAAAGCTTGAGAAAGTGAAGGCCGTGTCACCTGTGGTTTCGGTGCTCGTCATCGTGCTCATTGTGGGTGGCGTAATAGGGCTAAACAAAAATTCGATCATCGAATATGCAGCCACTTTGTTACCAGCCGTATTTATCGTGCACATCTTAGGCTTTGCTCTGGGGTACCTAGTGGCGAAATTATTGAAACTAGAAGAACGAAGCTGCCGCACAGTCTGTATCGAAGTCGGAATGCAGAACTCTGGCTTAGGCTCTAAACTTGCTGGAGACCACTTTTCTGCATTGGCGATGACTCCATGTGCTATATCAGCCCTCTACCATTGCTTGATAGGGAGTTTACTCGCGGCTTATTGGCGAGCCCGGCCACCCTCCAAGGAGCGATCACCCAGTTCTGATTATTCACAGTTGGGGGCTAAATAATTGTTAGGCTATAAGTGTTTATCTCTGGCGTATAAAATGAGAGGTTCAGCGGCAGTGAGAACAACAATCTATCAGCTCTTCGTACGGCATTTTGGCAATGCCTGTTCTGCGCGTGCCGTCGATGGGGATATTGAGCAGAATGGTTGTGGCAAATTTGCCGATATCTCTGAAGCTTCATTGCGAGCAATCACGAAGATGGGCTTCACTCATATTTGGCTCACTGGTGTGCTTGAGCAGGCGAGCTTGACCAGCTATCCAGGAATTCCAGCGGATGATTCAGTCTTGATGAAAGGCAAGGCGGGTAGCCCATATGCTATCCGTGATTACTTTGATGTCTCTGCCGACTATGCCGTCGACCCTGAGAATCGCTTGGAAGAATTCTCTAGCCTGCTAGACCGCTGCCATCAGCTAGGGCTCAAGACGATCATCGACTTTGTGCCTAACCACGTGGCCCGCAGCTACCATAGCGACATCAAGCCGGATCTGAATTTTGGGGAAAGTGATGACGTTTCGCGTTTCTTTGCTTGGAACAACAACTTTTATTACCTGGAGGGTGACGGCCCGATGCTCTTGCCTGATGGAGAGTTTGCTGAGGAAGGAGCAGGTAGAGTCACCGGAAATAACGCGGCGACTTGGGAACCCAGCCTGAGTGATTGGTACGAGACCGTGAAGCTCAATTACGGGCACGACTATACCACTGGCCGCAATACCCATGAGCTTCCCTCGAAAGATGCACATCTCGATGAAGTCCCTGACACATGGGTGAAAATGGATGCTATTTTAGCCTACTGGCAGGAAATGGGTGTCGATGGGTTTCGCTGTGACATGGCACACATGGTGCCTATGGAGTTCTGGGCATGGGCGAGCCGTAGGGCACGGCTGCGAGACAGCCAATGTTATTTCATGGCGGAAGCCTACGATGGCGATCCGGCCAAGCTCACCCATGATAACGTGTTAGAGGCTTTGTTAGCGAATGGATTCGATACAGTTTACGATGGCGATAGTTACGAATTGGTAAAGAGCGTGGTGGAGGAGGGGCGTAGCGCGACTGAGCTAGACGCTTTACTTTGGGCTCCTACACGCCTCGATAAAATGCTGCGTTACAGTGAGAATCACGATGAAGTGCGTCTTTGCTCTAGCCATCATTGGGGGGGGCATGGGGCTAAGATGGGTCAGGTAGTGACTGCCTTTCTCTCAGCAGTCGGACCGAGTCCATTCATGCTTTATAATGGCCAAGAAGTGGGAGAAACAGGGGATGGTGATGAAGGCTTCGCTCAGGATGATGGTCGCAGTAGCATTTTTGATTATGGTTCACTTCCTGCGTTATCCCAGTGGGTCAATGGTGGAACCTACGACGGTGGAGGTTTACGTGACGACCAGGCCGCTCTGCGAGATTGGTACAGCGAATGGCTCGTGCTGATGAATGAGCCAGCCTTTGCCAAAGGTGGCGTCTATGGACTCAACTCAGCAAACTTCGAAAACCCAACTTTCAAAGCGGGAGATGAATCGATAGCGCACAGCATTTATGCTTTTCTCAGGCACGACCGAGAGAGCGATGAAGCCTTTCTCGTCGTTCTTAATTTCAGTCCAAAGGATTGCGCAATTGGTCTAGAAATAGTTATCCCTCAGGATGCGAAAGAGTGGCTGCAGGCCGAAGTTGCAAATCGACTACTCATCGGAGACCTAGTTCCCTGTGGCGTGGCAGTTGTCCAGCTATCATTATAAGCGGACTGC
>JBLHPP010000014.1:0-18055 GCA_047624385.1 Crocinitomicaceae bacterium | reverse complement strand
TCTTTAAATTTGCGAGCGTAGCTCGTTTTTGAAGATAGGCCCCCTTCGGGCTGGAAAGCCTTTCTGCGCAAGACTGCGTTATTCTTCGTTTACGGATAAAAATCCGCTCACTCATCACGCCTAGCCTCGCTTGAAATTCTTTCCAGCACCACCAACGCTAGTTGCCGGAGGTGCCCATAATTAAGTCCCATCATTCAATTTTGTGGATACAGATGCGGGAATGAAATGCATGGTTAGTAATGTTTCCCTATTTGGTTGGATATTCCAGCCAGAAAATCCAGCTTGCCACTCGCTTCAGCTATGAAATGATAGAGGTAATGCCAGCCAAGAAACACAAGAACAAGCCATTGGTCGGCAAAACTCTCATCAAAGAGGTCAACCGCAGGATCCGCTTAGCACGAAGCCAATGGGACGCGCACAATAATAAAGCCTGCAGGCGTGAGCGAGAAAGAGCGATCCAACTTTACGAGACCTTGGACAAAGACCAGCGCGAAAAAGTCCCACAACCTCTCAGGGTCTGGCTTCGCTATCGCAGCGAGAAGTACTTCGGTGAGCACAGGACTAAACCTGGAGATCAACCACCTGCCTAGAACTTCTTTTTTGCAGCCTGATCAAACCAATTTTCAGATCGCACGTTATTACTCTCTGAACTATAAAATGGCTTCTCCTTAGATTGCTCGATCGTTTTCGCTTTATTCAGCCAAATGATACTCGCTCCCGGGTTCTTTTGATCTTTTGCAAAGCGCGAATCGTTTTGCTCCGCTAGATGACGCATCAGCGAAATCGCACGCGGAGCGATCACCGCGTGACCAGTCATAGACCCGTACCCGTGGATCACCTTCACCCCTTTGAACTGACCATATATAGCCTGGTCGAGAGCCTGAATAATCATTTGCTGCGCCTCTTCCCAGCTCTCTCCATTATGAGCAACATCTACCTCATACATTGCATTGCGCCCCATATCGTTACGGCTCGCCTGACACTTGGGACAGGCGGCTTGGTTTTCGAGTGGAAACCCACAATGGCGGCAATCAGGCATAGCAAATACTTAGCGTGGAAATAAAAAAAGGAAAGCCTCAGTTCCTTTTCAATTTAGAGCAACACATGGTAGGATATTCATTTGGCCTATTCGGCCAACCAAGCTTCAGCTCCCAGCAAGTTGTCTATCTCAAAGCCCTTAATCACTGGCCCTGTGCCTCCCCCCTCAAAGTCAGATACTTTATGCGTCCAATTTTTATTGGTCTAGCGCAGTAAGATTCTTGATGCAACTTCGTAACTACTGCATACCTTTACCAGCCACTGGCTATTAAGCACCTGTCACGATTCAAAAATATGCTAAAAGTTTCCAATCTCACCACTCGCTTTCACACCCGCAACGGCACCGTCTGCGCAGTTGAAGACGTTTCTTTCTCAGTCGACCGCGGTGAGACCCTTGGAATCGTTGGTGAATCCGGCTCAGGAAAATCAGTTTCCTGTTATTCACTCCTAGGGCTCATCCCCCAGCCTCCAGGTAAAATCCATTCTGGCACGGCGATTTTCGACGGTAATATCGACCTCCTCAAAGCCTCTGAAAAGGAACTTCGAAAAATTCGAGGTAAGAGAATCTCCATGATTTTCCAAGACCCTATGACCTCTCTCAATCCGTTCCTAAGAATCTCCACACAGCTCACCGAGCCACTTGAAATTCATGAAGGAGTCAAAGGTAAAGTGGCACTCAGCCGCGCCATTGAAGCTCTAGCCGAAGTAGGGATCCCAGAACCTGAAAAGCGTATCCACTCCTACCCACACGAATTTTCAGGCGGTATGCGGCAGCGTGTTATGATTGCAATGGCTCTTATCACTCGTCCTGAACTTCTCATCTGTGACGAGCCCACTACAGCACTCGATGTGACAGTCCAAAAGCAAGTACTCGATCTCATCAAGGAACGTCAGGAAGAACTTGGCACGGCCGTTGTCATGGTCACCCACGACCTAGGAGTCGTCTCCCAAGTCTGTGATAATGTCAATGTTATGTACTCTGGCCGCATCGTCGAAAGCGCTAGCGCAGAGGACTTGTTTAATAACCCAATGCACGCCTACACGCGTGCCTTGTTGAAATCTATCCCGGCCACTCACGCCAAGGGTGAAAGGCTTTACACTATCCCAGGGCTCCCCCCCTCACTCACTGACCCACCACAAGGATGCGCCTTCCACCAGCGCAACACACTCGGAGATCCAGATCTCTGCACCACCGATTCCCCCCCGGAGCTGGCCGAAAAAAATCCAAACCACTGGGTTCAAGATTGCCCTGGCTGCCTTGCCCAATCATCCAGCTAGATATAGATCTATAGCCCAATGGCACTTATTTAAGCCTATTTTGGTGAGCTTTGAGACGCATTATTTTTGCTCCATAGTGTTAGCTATTCGCTCCATCTATCAAGATGCTAGCTACTGAATACTAGCTACTTTCTACTTGATAAACCATACCTCAAGAAGTCTAAATCTTTCAGTGCTTCGATTGGCGATCAAGCCCCTTAAGAGTGCCATTACTCTATAGCCAAAATCGCGACAACTAAGTGAAAAGGTTGTCACTAATTTAAGATTTCTTTGATAGATGTGAGATCTACCATTAAAACCACGTACTGGTCTCTAGTTATGCAAGTTACTTACACTCTCTTACCTGGCCTCCACGGTGATGCCACCCTCTTTCCCCCTTTGGTAAAAGAGCTCGGAGATGTTCAAACCGAATGTGTCGAGTACCCTACAACTATTTCCCAATCCTATGAGTCGCTTGAAAAATGGATGAGCGAACAACTCGATTGGGGAATTCCGCGTATCATCATTGCCGAAAGCTTCTCGGGTCCACTCGCGCTCCGACTAGCTCAACGCTTTCCTATATCCGTTCAATCTCTCGTTCTAGCCGCCAGTTTCTGTGCCTCACCTACGAATCCTAGCTTGGCGCTGTTACCGATTCGGCCCTTGCTCATGCTGAGCCCGCCAAGGCGTACTCTCAGACACTTTCTTATCGGTGATGATGCATCAGAGCAAAGTGTGGCTGAACTTAAAAAGATTGTCTCAAAAATCCCATCTAAGGTCCTGAATCAAAGAATCCGCGCTATTTTAAGTTTACAAAGCGCTGATTGTCCCTACCTAAATAATCTCCCTATGCTGATCCTCCAAGCCCAAGATGACAACATGATCCCTTGGGAGATTCAGAATCAGTTGCGCATGCAGTATGATCATGCGACTACCCATTGGTTAGATGGCCCGCACCTCATATTACAATCAGCAACTACTCAATGTGCTTCATTAATCAAGGACTTCACCGAACAACCCAATCAACAAGCTAATTATGCATAAACCACCAGTTGTTCTCACAATCGCGGGTTCTGATTGCTCATCAGGGGCCGGTATTCAGGCTGACCTTAAAGCCTTTTCCTACTTTGGTACCCATGGACTTACCGCCGTCACCTGTGTGGTCGCTGAAACACCAAACCAAGTCGTTTCCATTCACCCAGTCCCACCCGCGATCCTCCAAGACCAAATACGCATTCTGCTAGAAACTTACCAAATCAAAGCAGTCAAGACTGGCATGCTCTATTCCAAACTACACATTGTCGCCATCACCGAGCTGCTCCAAGAGCAATCGATACCAGTGATCGTAGATCCAGTCATGGTCGCTAGTTCAGGCGATAACTTACTCAAAGATGACGCCGCAGAGGCGTACATCAGCCGACTTCTTCCTATCGCAAAACTTGTCACACCAAATCTAGCAGAAGCCTCAGTTCTTCTCAACCAAGAGATTAGTCATATCGACCAACTAGAAGGAGCAGCACAAGAGATCAGCTGTACTTATAATATTTCTTGCCTTGTCAAAGGTGGCCACCTACCAGCTGAAAATAACCGTGTAGACGTACTCTGGCATGAAGGGAAGGCATACCACTACAGCGCGCCAACTGTGGATATTGAAAGCACCCACGGCACCGGCTGCACACTTTCAGCCGCCATCACCGCAAATATCGCCAGAGGCCTTTCCATCCCCGATGCTATTCAGATTGCAAAAGACTGGGTACATTCAGCAATCTCAGAATCCTTCTCATTCAAATCATCTAATGGTGAGTCAATACAAGCACTCAACCAATTACGCCCGGGCGCACTGAAGCTCGACCACTAAAAAACAAAACCCGCACCGCTCGTAAGCAATGCGGGTTTTGATTCAAAATTGCCATTTAAGCGGCAATTGCGTAGTGCTCAGAAATATCGTGAAAGATATTATCGCGTCTCTTGCGTGCCAAAACGACATCGCGTGTTTTAAGTGAGAAGCGTAAGCGTTCTGCTGTAGCATCAGCTTTGTGAACTGTGAGGTGACACCACCATACTCCACGGTTATTCCATAAATGATGATTGGGGTTCTCGTCGTTCACACGAAGAGCTAATTTAGTCTTTTTGAGTAACATTTGTTCTATTTGATTCAGGTTAATATATGCCTCTAACATGTCTACCTGGGACATCTAGGACTTCACACTAAGCGACTTTAGCCGATTCACAAGCCCATATTCATCGCATTGATCGATTCTAGAACGAATCTGTCCACTCTACTTGGTTCTATAAAAAATCTCGATTTGGGCCTTTTGCAAACGCAGCCTCAATACCTCTATATCACAAAGAATACTAAGCTCGCTGTCAATATGACAGCGAGTACAATGGTTTTCCTTTCAGACGATTTCGCCACTAAAGCAAATTTTTCACGGCCTCTTTCTCGCCATTAAGTTCGGCAATAGATGCATCGATTTTCTCGCGTGAGAATGCGTTGACCTCGACACCTTCGACAACCGACCAGGTCTTACCATCTTCAGTACGAATCGGCATGGAAGCGATCAAGCCTGCATCGATACCATAGGCACCTGGCGAACAGACTGCCACGCTAAACCAATCACCAGCTGGAGTTGGAGTACAAAGGCTTCGGACTGTATCCACGATACCATTCGCGGCAGATGCCGCAGATGACGCTCCTCTTGCTTTGATAATTACTGATCCACGTTGTTGTACAGCAGGTATGAATGTCTCCTGCAGCCAAGTTTCATCAGTGATCACCTGAGTGGCTGGCTTACCACCAATTTTAGCATTATAGAAATCTGGATATTGCGTGGAGGAATGATTTCCCCAAATACAGAGATTAGTTACTTCTGAGCTATGCACACCCGCCTTGACTGCCAACTGGCTCTTCGCCCGGTTCTCATCTAGCCTAGTCATCGCAAAAAATCGATCATTCGGAACTCCGCTTGCGTGCTGCATAGCGATAAGGCAATTCGTATTACATGGATTACCAACGACAACGACTCGAACGTCAGCAGCAGCGGAACGTCCAATCGCTTCACCTTGACCAGTAAATATCTTACCGTTGATACCCAAAAGGTCATTGCGTTCCATTCCGGCACCTCGAGGAACTGAACCGACTAGCAACGCCCAGTTGGCTCCCTTGAAGCCTTCATCGAGGTCGCTCGATGTTGTAACACTCTGTAGAAGTGGGAATGCGCAATCATCGAGCTCCATCACTACCCCTTGCAGAGCATTCATGGTGGGCTCGATCTCGATCAGGCGCAGGGCTACTGGTTGGTCTGGTCCAAACATGGCTCCAGAGGCAATTCTAAAAAGTAAGGCATAGCCAATTTGGCCAGCAGCTCCGGTAACGGAAACAGTGATAAGATTCTTCATAAATTATGACTTAACATAGAAACCGAATTTTCAGCCGTCAATCTCTTATGTCCGCCCTAAGGAATCAGTATAAAAAAAGCTAAATAAAAAGGCCCACATCATTGATGCGGACCTGAAATTATAACTGGTGTCTATCTGACTGCTATTGAGCGACTTCCTTTGCTTTAGCAAAAGATGCATGAGAGCCTTTTGCTAGGACTTTTCCGTCTTTATCGACGAAACAGTAAAATGGAACACTGCCAGATGTATGAAACTTTGCTATGCCAGCTTTAGCCATATTTTTTTTCATTACATGTAGCCATGGAAATTTCTCTTTCTTTGCCCACTCGAGGGCCGCTTCATCGCTTTGATCGAGGCTAGCGTGAATAAATTCGACATTCTCATTGGCTGCGAGCTCTTTATTGTATTTGGCCACTAACTGTGGCGCTCCTCTACGACATGGTCCTCACCAGCTTGCGGTAAAATAAAGTAAGTAATACTCAGGAACTTTTTCAATCTTGGCCTTCTTGAAACGCTTTCCCTCAAGCCTCACGAGGGTGTCCTCATTCAATTTAGACCCAACCGTTTGAGCTGCTAATTGATCTTCTACCGAAGGTTTACTTGCCTCAGCTTTTTTAGCTGCTTCCTCTTTAGCATTAGTATTGACCCACTCCTGGTCAGTTTCTGAAAGCATATCCATCGCGAATTTAAGCTTCTTATACTTCCGGACAACAGTCACCTCCTTGGTCTCCTCATTGAAGGAGCTATACTTACCCTCAAAGGTCTTTAACCCATCAGCACTCGTCCAAGTCCTTGCATTGGCGGGAAGCCCTAGTAAAGCTATGGCCAGCAACATTTTATAACTGTTTAATATCATAGATAAGTTAACCTGTACCCCCCTAGTTATTTGTCAAGATTCAAACTGCCCTCAAAAAACGACACTTGAGCCAGTCTTTAACTTGAGAAAACCGGTCAAAATCTCTAAACAAATAAAGCGCACCCATTAGGATGCGCTTTCTAATCAACGAGTGGCGGAGCGGACGGGAATCGAACCCGCAACCTCCGGCGTGACAGGCCGGTGCTCTAACCAATTGAGCTACCGCTCCACTTAGTCGATGTGTTTTGCGTTGAAAGAAGATGGCGGAGCGGACGGGAATCGAACCCGCAACCTCCGGCGTGACAGGCCGGTGCTCTAACCAATTGAGCTACCGCTCCATCGTCTTTCGTTGCGTTGCCTTGCGGCGGGCAGCAACCTACCTATTTCCATGCCCTGTGCAAGTCCTTTTTCACTAAAAAACTCAGATTTGTTTCCACCCATAAACATCGCAGCTCTTAGCTATCTTAAAATCAACATGCTAGATAAATTTCACCCTTCTTAACTTTCAACTTAATGCCCTACTCCCCCCAAAAATAGTAGCTAAAGAGGATACATTTAAATTCCTATTTACTTAAATTTGCTCGAATCACAGAGAAATCCACTTGCATCTAATAGGCTTTCAGCAATTACTCGCAGTTGTGCCCGATACGACAGCCATTTTACTAGCCATCGAATCCAGCTGTGACGAAACAGCGGTAGCGATTCTCCGAGGTAATCTAATCCAAGCGGAAGTGCTCAGTTCTGAGATTTCCTCTCAGATCGAGATTCACCGCGAGTACGGAGGAGTGGTTCCAGAGTTGGCTTCACGTAATCACTCGCTTGCGTTACGCCCACTCATCGACGCTGCATTAAACAACGCTGGAATTACTTTCGAGCAAGTGGATGGATTTGCCGCCACTGCTGGCCCCGGCCTAGCCTCATCTTTACTCGTTGGTCACACAGCCGCTAAGGCAATGGCTGTCGCGGCGGGCAAGCCCTTCGTTTCGGTAAACCATATGGAGGGCCACCTACTCTCTCCATTTATCGCGGGGGACAAAGGAATTCTCCCCAACATCTCGTTAGTTGTCTCTGGTGGGCACACTATGATCCTGCACACCAAACAATTTGGTGAATATGTGCTGCTAGGGAAGAGCGTGGACGATGCAGCTGGCGAAGCCTACGATAAGGTGGCCAAGATGCTAGGTCTCCCCTATCCTGGAGGACCAGAAATCGAGCGAGTTGCTCGTGGTGGTAGCCCTACTGCTTATAGTTTTCCCCGCTCAATGCTCAAGCGAGGCAACCTCGACTTCTCTTTCTCCGGCCTCAAAACCGCAGTGCTTTATACGATCTCAGAGCGTAACCCAGAAACCGGACAAGCCAAAACCGAACAGCTTCCCGACATCTGCGCCTCCTTCCAAGCCGCAGTCATCGAGGTTTTGGTTAAAAAAACTATTCAAGCAGCCCAATCAGTTCAGGCGGATCGTATCACCATCTCTGGTGGCGTATCCTGTAATGGCGTACTCCGCGAGGCAATGGCTGATGCATGTAAACGACATAACATGAAGTTCATAGTCTGTAGCAAGCATCTAAGTACCGATAATGCAGCCATGATCGCTTTCGTAGGACTCCATAAATTCCTAAGAAATGAATTTTCAGACATGCGTTGTGATATCGACCCAAACCTCCCACTCAACACTTTGATATTGCGTAAATAGCCGTGGCACCAAACCTGTGCTTGCCGCCCTACCCATAATTCACTAAAGACTAGCACACACCTACAACACACAACCAAAGCTTCAAATGCCCGACAAATCTTCCACACCCACGCCTGCCCCTGCGAGCAACCAAAACACTCTAATCATTATCGTCATAGCGATGTTAGCTATCATAGCACTCATGATGTTCTTTAGCATGAAGCAGAACGGTAATGTTACTGCACCGAGCGGAGTAAACACCGAAAAGCTCATTGGGCTTCGGCAGAGTGTCGCCACCAAAGAACAAGAGCTCAAGTCACTCGGTATAGCTCTCCCTGCTGATACTAGCTCAATTGATGAGCTCAGCTCACGCATCAGCCGCGACGCTATGGAACTGCGCACCAATATTGAGGAATTCCAAACAGCTCTCAGCGCCAAAGAAGCCTCACTCACCAAAGCCCAGCTCGATCTCAAGGCCGCAGTATCAATGAACCAGTCGCTCAGCGATGAAGCTAGTAAACTCCGTTCACAAATGGCCCAAGTCCAAGGCCAACAGGCAAACGTAGCCTACCTAAGACAAGAAACTGATGCCCTCAAAGTAAAACTCGCTGAGCGCGACAAACAAATCAGCGGTCTCGCTGGCCGGCCCACACCTGAGACTGTTGCTCAATTTCGCGCATCACTGAATGAGACAATGCTCACCAATGAAAAGCTGAATAAAAAAATTGGCGACCTCGAGGTTCAGTTAGTTGGTGCTATGAATTCAAGCGAAGCTGAAAGAATCCGCGCTGAGAACGACGGGATGAAGCTCGAACTTCAAAAGCTCCGTGCAGCAAACGACTACGACAACCTCTATGCTAAATCTGTAGACGAGCTTCACCCTGCCGCATCACGACTTTATAAAGAACTAGAGAAACTAGAGGGCTTCAACCCTCAGCAACTGGCCGAAGCATACACGCTCATCAATACTCAGCTCAACAATCACATGGTTCGCTCAGTTCGTTTCAAGACCAATTCGTCAGAAGTAGGTGACAAAGACCGCTCGGAGATTTTAGATACCCTTACAGCGGCCCGCCCAGGTTCGTTCTTCCTTGTCGTCGGCTACGCCTCCAAGACCGGTAACAAAGTGGATAACAAAATCCTCTCAGCTAAGCGCGCCGTGGCAATTGCATCTATCGTTAAAGACGCCAAAAATGGCAACACTCGCGCAGTATTCCTCGGCCAGACAGACCGCTTCTCAAAGCAAGCAGTCGACAACCAAATCTGTGAGATTTGGGAAATAAGAAAATAATCCAACGCTAAAAATTATTATCATGAAAAAACTCATCCCTAGCAGCGCACTCATAGGAGTGGCTCTCACATGTTCATCTCTGGCTATGGAGAGAGCTCCATTACAGACAGGCTATATCTATGATTTTGGAGCAGATGTTGATGGAGGCGGTGAGGTCTCTAACCAATTCTTCCACATTTCAGGGGGCGTTCCACTGCATAAAAGCGACGACCTATTCATAGCTCTTTCGGCTAGCTACCAACTCCATTCTTATAGTTTTTCGGGCGGCCCAGATGGCAGCTTTGTTGGCCTCGACCCGTGGAACGACATCCACACTGCCAGTTTAGGTGGCTTTATCCGTTGGCAATTTTCCGATAACTGGGAATTCTTTGGCATCCCTAGCATAAGAACTTCAGGTGAAAGCGGAGCTAAATTTGGCGACACTCTTACTGGTGGAGCACTTCTTGGTGCCTCTTATAAATTTAGTGACACCCTGACTATAGGCCCAGGTATTGGCTATATCGGGCAACTTGAAGACAGCGCTAGCGTCTTCCCCATACTGGTGATTGACTGGCAATTTTGCGATAACCTTAGCCTCACCACTGGTCCTATAGTGGGAGCATCGCAAGGCCCAGGTTTGGCCATCAACTGGCAGATTCAGGACAACCTACGCTTCTCATTTGGAGCGCGTAGTGAGAGCCGTCGCTTTCGCATTAATGATTCAATTACCAATGGCAAGCAAGCGATTGGTGAAGATAGCAGTATCCCAGTCTTTGGTATCCTGACATGGCAAGCCTCAGAGCATATACAGACCTCTTTCATTGCTGGTGTTGGCTTGGCTAACGATCTCTTGCTCGATGACTCTAATGGCAAGCGTGTCGCAAAAAAAGACTATGACGCGTCTCCATTCATTGGTGTGAATTTCGGCTACAATTTCTAATATTGAACACCTGTGCACTTCCTAGACTCTG
Organism: Crocinitomicaceae bacterium; assembly: GCA_047624385.1. Lineage (GTDB taxonomy): Bacteria > Verrucomicrobiota > Verrucomicrobiia > Verrucomicrobiales > Akkermansiaceae > Rubritalea. The sequence goes on along the minus strand of JBLHPP010000014.1, from coordinate 7,591 downwards.
TCACCCTACCTAGCGACCTGAGCATCCACTCAGAAATAATCGATGTCCGCTCACCAGCTGAATTTGCCATAGATCATATTCCAGGGGCTATCAACATCCCGGTTCTCAACGACGAGGAAAGAGTGAAAGTCGGCACCCTCTATAAAGAATCGCCATTTGAAGCGCGCAAGCTTGGTGCTGGGTTGATCTCAGCCAATGCCTCAAATGCCTTAGCTGGACATTTTGCTGACAAAGAGATCGACTACAACCCGCTGCTTTATTGTTGGCGTGGAGGGATGCGCTCGCGCTCTCTGACCCACATTCTCAGTTCTATCGGGTTCAAAGCTAGTCTACTCAAAGGCGGCTACCGCTCGTTTAGAAAATTTGTCGTCGACGACCTCAATCGTATTCTCACCGAAACCCCACTGAAACTAACCGTCCTCTCAGGACTCACCGGTGTGGGTAAAACACGCATGCTCCACGCTCTAGAAAAACGGGGTGAGCAAATCCTCGACCTTGAAGGTTTAGCCAACCATAAGGGATCGCTGTTAGGTAGCCCACAGGTAGGTAGGCAACCGAGCCAAAAGCAATTTGAAACCAGCCTCTGGCACATCTTACAATCCCACGATCCCGCGAAAAAAGTCTGGACTGAAGCGGAAAGTAACCGAATTGGTAACGTCCATTGCCCACCAGTCATCTGGAAAAAACTGAGCGAAGGTAAATTGGTAGAACTCAAACTCTCTATCCACGAGCGCTGCATTCTTCTGCGCGAAGACTACCCGCATTTTTGCGAGGATCCAGCAGCTCTCACACAACTCCTCAATGTGCTAAAGCGTCTACGAGGCGAGGAACAGGTATGCAAATGGCAGGAGCAAATTGCTAAAGGTGATTGGGAAGCATTCCTTCAGTCGATTTTGGTAGATCATTACGATCTAAGCTATCGCAAACCAAGTGATAAGAAATCCATTTACTCAGCCCCCTTGGCCGAACTAACTGTCGAGTCTGCATTACTCAAATCCTACGACAAGGCTGCTGATGACCTCATCAATTTGAGTATTTAAATCCATGGCTCCCCTTCGCCTGCAAGACGCACACCTTCACCTCCAGTCACCACGCTTGATGGATGAATGTGATGTGATTCTTAGACAGGCTCAGGAGGCTGGGGTTACTAAAATGGTAGTCAATGGCACCTGCCCATCAGACTGGGACGAAGTCAGCGAACTCGCCCGTCGTTTCCCAGAAATCGTCACCCCATCATTTGGCCTGCACCCCTGGAAAACACCAGAGATCAAAGATGGCTGGCAAGATTTACTCAAACAGAAACTCGATTCTCACCCGAATGCCTGTATCGGCGAATGTGGGCTCGACCTCTGGATGTCTGATCTCGACAAACAAACTCAAGAAGATGCTTTCATCTTCCAGCTCAATTTGGCTAGCGAGCGAAATATCCCAATTTCTATCCATATTCTCAAAGCCTGGGGATGGATGATAGATGTGCTAGGGAAGACCCCAACTCCAGCACGCGGCTTCCTCCTCCACAGCTACGGAGGATCCACTGAAATGGCTAAACAATTAGTTAATTATGGAGCTTACTTTTCCTTTTCTGGCTACTTTCTCCATGAGCGAAAAGTTGGAGTTCAGGACACATTCCGAACTATACCGCACGAGCGGATTTTGATAGAAACCGATGCTCCTGATATGCTCCCACCAGATAAGTGGCTGAGCCACAGATTAGCGAATCAAGCAAATCACCCAGCAAATCTCAGTTCAATACTAACTGGGCTCGCCGAAGTGATTAGCGTGAACGAAGAAACGCTGGCTGAGCAATTAGAGCTCAATTTCCAGCGCCTCTTTAAAGAGTGAACTGCTACATCAACTGAGCACCAGCTTCAGCAAGTGGGCTTCGTTCACCACGCGAGAGCGACACATGTGCTGTGAATGGCTGCCCTTTTAAACGATTACGCGTGTAGACTAAACCGTTACTCCGACTATCCACATAGGGATTATCAATCTGTGCCGGATCTCCCACCATAATCAACTTTGACCCACGTGACATCCGAGTCACGATCGTTTTTGCTTCCAGTGGTGTTAGCTGCTGCGCTTCATCGAGAATAAAGAATCTGTTAGGAATTGATCTACCTCGAATATAGCAAAGAGCTTCGACCTCTATCAGACCCTCTTCGATCAGAACCTCCCATGGTTTAGATCTGGAGACATCTTTGCTCGCTGAATCCTTCTTCACCTGCTTCCGGCGTGGGCTCTGGTTGGTATTAGCTGGCGGTGACATCAGAAGCTCCAGCGCGTCATAAATCGGCTGTAACCAAGGACGCATTTTATCATCTAGGTCACCTGGTAAAAATCCGATCGTATCTCCCATAGCTACCACTGGCCGACTGATTGTGATTCCGTTATACTGACGGTTAAACATCTCACTGAGTCCAGCAGCTACGGCGACCAAAGTCTTGCCGGTACCCGCTTGTCCATAGCATGTGACAAGCGAAATGTCAGGATTCAACAAAGCATCTATCAAACACTTTTGCCCAAGATTGAGAGGTTTCAGGTGGTGACCATCGGGGATCTTCAATACATTAGGCACCTGTAACCTCACAAAAGTCCCTTCGCTATCCAAGCGTGCAGGCATCGTCTGTTTCTCACCGGCTTGAAGCAACACGTATTGGTTTAGAACCACTTCAGGTCTTCTCGCGTGTTCAATTTCTAAATGCCCCGCACTGGCAAACTTTTGAAGCTCGCTGGCTTCGACTTCCACCGTGCGCATTTCATAGTTAGACACCTCACTTGGATCTACTTTATCGTTAAGGTAATCTTGGCAACAGATGTGCACAGCTCTTGCTTTCAACTGCATATTGAGATCTTTAGTCACCAGAACCACAGGCGAACTATTGTGCTCAGATAACAATAAAGTCGCAGCTAAAATACGATGATCTACAAGTTCCCTATCTGGAAAAACCCTCAAAAATTGTGCCAATATTTCAGAGTTTTCCATGCAGAAGGACGGATCATAAATGACTAACCTCACGGTTCCACCACCGTCGGTTTCGACCCCTTGGGTAACTTGCTCAGAGGTCCCAAAAATCTCGGTCAACTTTCGATGTACTTGCCGGGCGTTCGCTCCACGCTCGGATTGCTCGTTCTTAAATCTATCTAGCTCAGATAAAACGTCCGAAGGAATACAAACATGGTTATTGGCGAATCGATTCAAACAACCTGGGTCGTGCAGCAACACATTTGTATCTAACACAAAGTTTTTAGCCTTCTGGTTCGGAGCTTTGATGCCGAATTCCTGTAATCGTTTGCTAGTCCCTTTTGATGGTTTACTCGCTCTGGTGATTTCTGTTGCTACTTCACGAGCATCAGAAGATTGGATGGATGAACTCATTGGTTATTTGGGTATTCACTTGGGTTAGGTTGTAGGCGCTTAAGCATAAACGAGATTCCCCACCTACTGAGGTCTCGAGTAATCACATCAATATGCAATTCATAGAAAAAACTTATCAAGATACCTAAACTATCGCACTACTCAGATACCGATGTAAACATGATTCTATTGTCGCGCAGGAAAACTCAGCCACCAAAAATCAATAAAACATTGATAAGGTTGAACTTAGATCAAAAGCTCTATCTAATATATTTTTTTATTCGCCTCCAGTTTATACTCAAATCCTCATTTCTTAGAATAGAATTAAGCAAATTGAAAAATTATCCTATTTTGGCTCAGAATGATGTTATAACCCGAGCTATCCACTAACCATTCGTATCATGAAAGCACTCGTAAAATCCAAAGCTGAAGAGGGTCTCTGGCTCGAAGATGTACCAAAGCCCAGCGCCAATCCTGGTGAAGTTCTCATAAAAATCAAGAAGACCTCTATTTGCGGTACTGACCTGCACATCTGGAAATGGGACAAGTGGGCTCAGCGTACCATTCCTGTGCCAATGACCGTGGGTCACGAATTTTGCGGTGAAATCGCAGAAGTCGGTGCTGGCGTCCACGACTTCACCATAGGTGAGCGCGTATCTGGAGAAGGCCACATCGTCTGTGGTCACTGCCGCAACTGTCTTGCTGGCCGCCGCCACCTCTGCCCAAATACCAAGGGTGTGGGCGTAAACCGCACGGGAGCCTTTGCTGAATACCTTTCCATTCCCGCTGTCAATGCCTACAAGATCCATCCATCGGTCCCTGATGACATCGCCTCCACATTCGATCCTCTAGGAAACGCGGTCCACACAGCGCTTTCTTTTGACCTAGTAGCTGAGGACATCCTCATCACTGGAGCTGGCCCCATTGGCTGCATGGCTGCTGCAGTCGCTAAATTTGCTGGCGCACGTAATATCGTTGTCACCGATATCAATCCCTACCGTCTAGAGCTAGCCAAGAAGCTAGGAGCAACTCGGGTTGTCGATGTTTCTAAAGAAAGCCTCCACAATGTCAAAGCTGAGCTCGGTATGACCGAAGGCTTCGATATTGGTCTAGAAATGTCCGGTCACCCAAACGGCCTCCATGACATGCTCGAACACAGCTCAAACGGAGCGAAGATTTCTCTCCTCGGCATTTTCCCTGAAAAAGTCGCTATCGACTGGGATAAAGTCATTTTTAAAGGACTCATTATCAAAGGTATATATGGCCGAGAAATGTTCGAAACCTGGTATAAAATGAGCTCGATGGTACGCGCTGGGCTCGATATCAGCCCAGTGATCACCCACCGCTTCCACTACACAGATTTCGCAAAAGGATTCGAGACAATGCTCTCTGGCCAATCTGGAAAAATCGTTCTCGGCTGGGAATAATCCTTAGTGATCCTCGCCGTGGTCAATAAAGCTCACTTTACCGACCTCCATTTCCGACAGGCAGTTCATCACATCAATGAACCGTTGGTGTGACGCTTCCTCTTCCACATCGATTTGCACCAGCAAATCATTGGGAGCTGCCGCCATTTGCATCAGATTGATTCTATCCTTGAGCAGAGGCAAACTACGGCTATCTCCATCAGTGTCTAAGACTTCTGCCGAGCCCGATTCTTGAGCCATGCTCACCACACCTGTTTCTTCTAGATTGAGCCGTATCACTAGATCATCTACAGGCTGGTTCACTCCTGGACCAGGTAACTGTAAGTCCAGGTCACTCTCACGCGGCATGATCGTTGCGGTTACTAGGAAGTAAATCAGAAGTAGGAAACAGACATCGATGAGTGAGGAAATGTCAACTGGTGCTACTTCCTCTTCTGCTTGTGATACGTAGTTTCTTGTGGCTTTCATACTTACTAAAGAACGTGGCAACTGTAAACTTCCTTAGATATTTCACACAATTTCTCACTCATCTCATGTCATCCACTGAGGATTTATTAAGCTACAGCCATGCCAATGCAGGTCTCGGCGAAAAGACCTTCTACCTGCTTCGCTACTACACTCCGTAAATCGAACTCTCTCCAAACTCAGCACTTGTGCAGAGTCGCATCCCCAGCCACATTGCAGCCATGAGCATGAACGACACACTGACCGCAGATATGAAGACCGCAATGAAGGCAAAGGACAAGCTCGCCCTCACTACCATTCGCGCTCTCAAATCCGCGATCAAGAACGCTGCGATCGAGCAAGGTGGCGCTGATACAGTACTCGATGACACAGCCATCATTGGCATCATCCGCAAGCAGGTGAAGCAACGCCTCGACTCAATCGAGCAATTCACCGCAGCTGGTCGTTCTGAACTCGCCGAAAACGAGCAAGCCGAGATTTTAGTCCTTGAGAAGTACCTTCCTACCGCGATGACTGAAGACGAAATAAATGCCGCAGTTGCTGAAGTCGTTACCGAAACTGGTGCCGCATCTCGCGCTGACATGGGCAAGGTCATGGGCCTCCTGCAGAAAAAGACTGAAGGACGCGCAGATGGCAAGATCCTCTCACAGGCTGTCATGAAAGCTCTTTCCTAAGTTATCAGCACTGCTATGCTTTCTGCTATCGTTGTCGCTGCTGGTTCCAGCCGTCGGATGGGCTTTGATAAACTCATGGCCCCACTCGCCGGCGCTCCGGTACTTGAGCACTCGATCAATGCCTTTATCCACTCTGAACTTGTGGCAGAGGTCATCATCGTTTGCCCAGAAGATCGCTTCACTAAACTCGATCTCACTAAGAATGGCACAGTAATCAAGCGTGTTGATGGCGGTGTAGATAGACACAATTCGGTATCTAACGGACTCGACGGCCTCGACGCGTCCAGCACATGGGTAGCAGTCCACGATGGTGCTCGACCATTGATCTCACAACAACAAATAGTCGCAACTCACAAAGCTGCCCAGCAACACAAGGCTGCCACCTCTGCGAGACGTATCACCGAAACTGTCAAGCGTGCCGATAGCAACCAATGCATCAGCGAGTCGGTTGACAGAGAAAACCTCTGGGCGATGGAAACTCCGCAGATCTTCAGTAAGAGACTATTGTTAGAAGCCTACACTAGAGTTATAGAATCCCAGCAACTTGTAACCGATGAGGTCTCAGCACTTGAGCTTATTGGAGTACAGACGTTCTTGGTTCCCAATCCGACTCCCAATTTAAAAATCACTTTCCCTGAAGACCTAGCATTAGCTGAGCTTCTCTACCCCGGACCGGAATAAATGCACGCCTCAGCCACCTACAACCACACCACCATCCGTGGTTTCCATATTGCCACCTGCGAAATGCCACACGCTGAGAGCGTCTCCGTGGGCGTCTTCATCCCAGTCGGTAGTCGCTATGAATCCGCTGCCGAAAGTGGTTCTGCCCACTTCGCTGAGCACATGATCTTTAAAGGCACACCCACCCGCAATGCCCTCGATCTAGCAATCTCTATCGAAGGCTCCGGCGGTAGTGTCAACGCATTCACCACTGAAGATCAAACTTGTCTCGAAACCCGTGGACCAGCTGAGCTTCTCCCACATTTATTGGAAGTCATGAGCGATATGCTATGGAACTCGACATTTCCACATGAGGAAATGGAGCGCGAGCGCGAGGTAATAGCTGAAGAGATCTTGATGTATCAGGAAAACCCAGGCGAACACCTGCACGACTTACTCTCAGAAACCCTCTGGCCAAACCACCCGATGGGTCGTTCGATCACAGGGTCGGAAACATCGATTCAAGGAATCGACACCGAGTCACTCAAAGCATTTACTGAGCAGCACTACGCCAGCGAAGGCATAACTATCTCGATCGCCGGTAACACCACACACGCTGAGGTTATCTCACTAGTTGAGAAATACCTCCCCAAACAAACCCATGCAAAAAGCAAATTCGAGGGCTTCACTACCGGCTCACCAGCCACCAAGATCCGCTCTCGGCATGACCAACGGGATATAGAGCAATCACATCTAGCAATCGCTTTTCACACCTCGGGCCGTCACTCCAAAAATCGCCATGTGCTCCGCATGCTAAGCTTATTATTAGGCGAAACCATGAGCTCCAGGTTATTCCAAGAGCTGCGTGAAAAGCGTGGACTCTGTTACCATATAGCCAGCGACTTCAGCCTTTATGAGGATACTGGCACTTTTGAGATTCACGCAGGACTCGACAGCGATCGGCTAGAAGAAAGCATCATTGCCATCCAACAAGTCCTCAATGACATTCT